>CAJBMR010000105.1 GCA_903954205.1 uncultured bacterium
CGGCGACGATGTCGGCGGCCAGACCTTTGCCGATCGCACCGGGATCGATCCCGACACCACTGGGCAGACTCACCGTGTGCTGGCTTCGGTCGATGACGATGCCGGCAGTCCCGAGGGACGGCGTGAGCACATCGTCGATCGTGCGCAGGCTGTCGCGTGCGATCACCTCGGCGAAGTCCGCGTCGTACCCGTTGGCGCGCACGGCTCCCAGGACCGTCGGGTCGTAGGCGCCATCGGTCCAGGCCGCCGCCTCGAGCATGGTGGCCACGAGCGCCTCTAGGTCCGGCGAAACGCTCACCGGACCCTGGCCAGCACGGGCGTTCAGCTGATTCAGTTCGCTGTCAGGGAGGAAGCGCGACCAGCACTGCTCGAGCAACTGCACGCGCATGAGCGCGAGATGGGCGAGCTCATCGGCCCCCCTCTGCGTCGCGGCGTACACGAGCATTTGGGCATCGCTGCCCATCGCTCGCTGGTGTCGCTCGGTCAGATACATGTCGTCCTCAGCTGCTGTGGGAGTTGGAGTTGGGTTGGGGTTGGGGCTGGGGCGCGGGCTGCGGAGCAGACTGGCCGCCGCCGCCACCTCCGCCGGAGTTCGATGCGGGCACCCAGTTGGTGTCGGCGGGTGCCTGGACGTAGACGGTCTCGCCCGCCGCGAGCGCTTCGTTGTAGGCCGCGACCTCGGCGTTGAGCGCCTTGGCCGTCTTCTTCAACTGCCGCTGGTACTTGTCGAGCTGCTGCGCCTGGTCGTTGAGCTGTGCGGCATAGGCGTCGAGGTCGGCGCGCGTGTAGCCATCCGCGCTCGTGGACGCTGCGTAGTCGTCATCGGGCTCGGCCTGAGTGCTCGACTGGGCGACGCGCACGCCGACGAGGCCGACGATCCCGACGCATGCTGCCGAGGCCATGCTCGCGGCAAGGATGCGCTGGCCGGTCCGATGGGTGGGTGGCTTGCGCGTGGGCTTAGTCGTCGTCATCGTCGTGCTCCCCTTCGTCTCCGTGATCCTCGTCCTGCTCCTGGCCGGCGTAGCTCGACTCGTCGTCCCCGTTTTCGTACTGATCGTCGGAGCTCTCTTCGGTGTACTGCTCGCCGTCCTTCTCGGACTCTTCATCGCCGTACGCCTTGCTGCCGCCCTCGGCATCGTCGTCATCGACGTAGGACCCGCCCTGACCGTTGCCTGAAGCCGGGACGGTGACCACGGTCGGCTCGCCGGGTGCGGGGGCCTCGCTGGGCTTCGCGACGTCTGGAAGGGCAATCTGCGTCGACTGTGCGACCGGGTCGGCCACGACGCTGCGCGTCGGCTGTGCAGGCTCCGTCGCGGACGCGGCATTAACAACCGCTACTCCCGCCACGGTGGCAGCGGCGAGGACGGCAGCGCCACCCGCGACCGCTGTAATGACAATCCCTCGGCTCATGGCCTTCTCCCTGCTTTAGTCGGTGCGCACTTTTGCGCCTTCACTGAGGAAACCAGTTGGAGAGCAGGGGAAGTTCAGGTCAAGGTAAAGCTGGGGTAAGGAGTCGTCCGACCTGCCGATCCAGGGGGCCGTCGTGGGAGCATCGGCGTGTGCATGTGCTCGTAGTCGAGGATGACCCGGCGGTCGCCGTACCCCTCAAGGAGGGCCTAGAGCGCAACGGCTTCACCGTCGACCTCGTCAGTTACGCGGCCCAGGTAGTCCCCGCTGTGCGCGAGAGCGCTCCGGATCTGGTGCTGCTCGACCTGGGCCTGCCGGACGGCGATGGGCTCGAGGTGCTGCGCGAGATCCGCAAGACATCGGACGTCCCCGTCATCATCGCGACCGCCCGCGGTGAAGAGACGGATCGCATCGTGGGTTTGGAACTCGGCAGCGACGACTATGTCGTCAAGCCCTTCTCCGTCCGCGAACTCGCTGCACGCATCCGTGCCGTGGGACGCCGTCGCAGGCGCGAGCCGACGACGAGTAGTGCCCGCGTGGTGGTGGACCGCGACCGGCGGGAGGCCACGATTGACGGGGAAGTAGTCGACCTCACCGCGAAGGAGTTCGACCTGCTGGCTGTCCTGGCCGAGGAGCCCGGCCGCGTGGTGCCTCGGCAGGAACTCTTCGCACGTGTCTGGGATCCCGTGTGGGTGGGCACGGGAAAGACGCTGGACGTGCATGTCGCGTCGCTGCGGCGGAAGGTCGGTGATCCGGGCCTCATCGAGACCGTGCGCGGGGTGGGCTACCGGTTGGCGGAGTCGTGACACGTCGCCTCGTTCTCGTCATGACGGCCGTCGCGGCACTGGTCGCCGTCGCTCTTGCGGTGCCGATGGTGCTGCTCGTGGCTAACGATCAGCGCGCGGCCTTCGTCTCCCAGCTCGAGGTGGAGACCCTCGCCGCCGCATCCGTCCTTGCCTCGCAGCCGGATTCGGCCTGGCCGGCCACGGTCGAGGACATCTCCGCGCAAGCAGGGGGGCGCGTTGTGGTCGTCGACGATGCGCTGGTGCTCGTCGCCGACAGCGACAACTCGGATCTTGATCGCTCCTTCGATCGGCCCGAGGTCCAAAGTGCGCTCGAAGGCTCGCTGACGTCGAGCGTGCGCTTCTCGGACACGCTTGGGGCGGACCTGAGGTACGTCGCAGCACCCGTCATCAAGGACGAGCGCGTCGTCGCCGCGGTGCGACTTTCCCTTCCGGAGACCACGGTGAGCGACGCAGTACGCCGCACGCAACTCTGGCTCGGCGTCTTCGTTATCGCCGTCATCATCGCCGCGGGCCTCATCGCCTGGCTCCTCGCTCGGTCGATCGCGGCGCCTCTGGAGGAGGTCGCCGACGTGGCGCGCGTCCTGCCGGAAGACCTCGACCTTCGCGCGGAGGAAGGCCGGGGGCCCAAGGAGGTGCGCGATGTGGCTGTCGCCCTCAACTCCACCGCGGGTCGTCTCGGCGACATGATCGGTCGCGCCCAGCGAGTCGCAGCTGACGCCTCGCACCATCTGCGCACACCGCTTACCGGCGTGAGACTCCGACTCGAGGCGATCGAGGACACGGCCGATGATCCGCGCATCCGCAGCGAGGCGGCGGCTGCCACCGCGGAAGTGGATCGCCTCACACGGCGCATCGACCAGGTCCTCGCACTTGCCAAGAGCGACGCCGCAACCATCGGAAGCGTGGCATCTGATGCCTCGATCCTCGTGGCCGACCGCGTCGCAGCCGTAGATCCTCTGGCCTCGGAGCGCGGCATTGCCGTCGAGTCGAGTATCGAGCCCGATCTCATCGCCAACACCCTGCCCGGGCTCGTCGGGAGATCGGCGGACGAACTCCTCGGCAACGCCCTCGACTACGCCCGGTCGCGCGTGCGCGTGTCCCTGACAACGTCGGGCGACCGCGTCGTACTGCGCGTGGAGGACGACGGTCCGGGTGTGCCCGATGAGGAGCGCAAGCGGATCCTCGAGAGGTTCGTCCGCGGCGCCGCTGCGAATCCCGGAGGCACCGGCCTCGGCCTCGCGCTGGTGAGCGAGGGAGCTGCGGCGAGCGGTGGGTCCGTGCGGGCCGAGCGCAGTGACATGGGTGGGCTGGCCGTCGTGGTGGCCTGGCCATCCGGCGCCCGATGACCGCAGCCCCCGACTCTGCGAGGATCTGCCCGTGGAGACCGACGACAACCGCAGGGAGGTGATCCTCGTGGTGCGTCCCATTGATGAGGATTCCCCGGACGGTGTGTTCGGACTTCTGTCCGCGATGGGTTCGGCGATGGGTGCGGCCGTGGGTTCGGCGACGTCGACAGCGATTGATGTCGTCACCACCGTCGCCGGCCCGTCGACGTCGGCGGTCCTCGATCGTGTCGTCCCCGGCGTGACCAACTCCGTGGTCCAGCGCATCGACATCACCGGGCTGGTCCTCGGAAGCGTGGACCTGCGCGCGATCATCACGAGCGCCCTCGACCAACTCGACCTCACGCGGATCGTCCTGGAGCGTGTGGATCTACGCCGCGTAGTGGAAGCCGCCCTCGATTCCATCGACGTGACGGAGATCGTGCTCCAGCGCGTCGACCTCGTCGCTGTCGTCGACGCCGTACTCGACCAGCTCGACCTGACCGAGCTCGTCGAGCAACGCGTGGACATCGACGCACTGGTCGCGATCGTCGATCTCGAGCCGGTCATCGACCGACTCCCCATCGTCGAAATCGCCGAGTACGTCATCGAGCAGACGGATCTGCCCGCGATCATCCGGCAGTCCACGGGTGGTGTGGCCAGCGATGCGATCGACGCCGTGCGCCTGCGCTCCTACGCCACCGATATTGCGACCGCTCGCATTGTCGATCGGCTCCTGCCGCGTCGAGGCCGCAAACTCGATGCCCCCGGCGAGCCCGAGTCCCTCACCGGAGACGAGTCATGACCACGTTCAGCGAGTGGCAGCGTGGTGATGGCAGGGAAAGCGCCGAGGACTATTCGATCCCGGAGGACGCACGCGAGTTCCAGGGGGAGCGTGCGGGCTTCGCCACGCGCTTCCTGGCAAGCGTCATCGACGTAGCCCTGGTGGCGCTCCTCATGATGAGCATCTGGCTCGGCATCGAGATCCTCCAGCTCATCTTCACCCCGGGCGTCGAGGTCCATCCTCCGCGCGCGGCGACCCTCGTCCTGTGGGGCTACCTCTTCACGACCTTCTACTGGACGGTGGCCTGGGCCACGAGCGGTCGGTCGCTGGGTGCCCGCTTCATGGGCGTGCGCGTGGTCAGCCGCAAGGGGGAGCGCGTGCACTGGCCGGTGGCGCTGGCACGTGCCGCCTTCTCTGTGGGTTTCCCCATCGGTCTTGCCTGGGCGCTGATCAGTAAGCGCAATCGCTCTGTGCAAGACGTCGTGCTGCGCACGATCGTCATCTACGACTGGAGTCTGCGGGCTCCGCTCGTCATCGGGTCGAAGCATCCGACGTGACGTCAGCCACGATCGCGGCGTAGGCGTCGATCACCGAGTCGGCCTCCACCGCGACGACGGTGTTGCGCTGACCCGTGCCCAGGGTGATCTCCCCGCCGAGAATGCGCTCGTCGGCGACCACCGGGAGGTCGAGTCCGAGTGGGGTGATGGTGCCGCGGGCATAGCCGGTGGCCGCCAGGGCCTCTTCGGCATCGGGCAGCGAGATCCGGCTGACGCCGAGTAGGGCGCGCAACTTGGGCCACGCCAGTGAGCGGTCTCCCGGCACGAGCACCAGCACGTAGTCATCCTCGCCGCGGCGTACGACGAGGGTCTTGACCACCTGCTCCGGTCGCACGCCGCATGCCTGTGCTGCTTCCTCGACAGACGTCACGTGTCCCGGATGGATGATGCGGTGGTCGATACCTCGGCGCTGGAGGTCGATGACACCGGGAGCGTTATCCGCCATGACGGGCAGCCTCGATGGCGGCCACGTCGATCCGTGTCATCGTCATCATCGCTTCGATGGCACGACGAGCCTCGTCTCCACCGGCAGCCAGCGCATCGGCAAGGGCGCGCGGGATGATCTGCCAGGAGATGCCCCACCGGTCCTTGCACCATCCGCAGGCGCTCTCCTGACCGCCGTTGCCGACGATGGCATCCCAGTACCTGTCCGTCTCCTGCTGATCCTCAGTGGCGATCTGGAAGGAGAACGCCTCGCTGTGAGTGAAGGCCTGCCCGCCATTGAGGCCGAGGCACGAGACCCCCACCACGGTGAATTCGACAGTGAGCACGTCGCCAGCCTTGCCCGACGGAAAGTCGGACGGAGCACGGTGGATGCCCGTGACGGCACTGTCGGGAAACGTCTGCGCATAGAAGCGAGCTGCGCCTTCTGCGTCGGAGGCGAACCACAGGCAGATCGTGTTGTGGGTCATCGGCGCATGCTAGGCCAGGGTGATGCGTGGAGCGGGTGACCGGGATCGAACCGGCACCACCAGCTTGGAAGGCTGGGGCTCTACCATTGAGCTACACCCGCGCGTGTGAGAGACATCAGGGTACCCGCTTGCATGGACGCCCCCCACGCCCCCGAGTGGCAATGGATCGAGCGCCCCTAGACTGACGCCGCCTGCCCCGCGCAGGCACACGGGGTGTGGCGCAGCTTGGTAGCGCGCCTGCTTTGGGAGCAGGAGGCCCCCGGTTCAAATCCGGGTACCCCGACCAAGGCGAGACCGAGGCGATCAGGGGCGGGTCAGCCGCCCCTGAAGGCCTCACGACGTCGGCAAGTAGGCTGACGCGACTCATTAGCCGTAGGAGATGTCCGTGAAGAGCTCTGCCGAGACCCTCAGCCCGACCCGTGTGAAGCTCACGGTCGAGGTGCCCTTCGACGAGCTCGCCCCGAGCCTCGACGCGGCGTACCAGGCCATCGCGAAGCAGGTCTCGATCCCGGGCTTCCGCAAGGGCAAGGTCCCCTCCCGCATCATCGACCAGCGCGTCGGTCGCGCGGCGGTGCTCGAGGAGGCCGTCAACGACATGCTGCCCAAGGCCTACGAGGACGCCCTCCGCGAGAACGCGGTCGTCCCCCTCGGTCGACCCGAGGTCGAGGTCACCGAGCTCGCTGACGGGCAGTCCCTCACGTTCACCGCGGAGGTCGACGTACGCCCTGAGTTTGACCTTCCGGACTACTCCGGCATCGCCGTCGAGGTCGAGGATGCAGTCGTATCCGACGAGGATGTCGAGGAGCAGCTCACCGGACTTCGAGGTCGCTTCGCGTCGCTGACGCCCGTGGAGCGCGCTGCGGCCGACGGCGACATCCTGCTCGTCGATCTGCTGGGCTACGAGGCCGATGGCTCCTCCGTCGAGGATCTCTCCGGTCATGCCCTGTCCTATGAGTTGGGCACCGACGGCATGCTTCCCGGATTCGATGACGCGGTTCGCGGCGCGACCG
>CAJBMR010000106.1 GCA_903954205.1 uncultured bacterium
GCGACTCATCACGACGACGGCCGCCGCGCCATCTGAGATCTGGGATGCCGATCCCGCAGTGATCGTGCCGTCCTTGGCGAAAGCGGGGCGGAGACGGGACAGGGACTCTACCGTCGTGTCCGCACGGATGCCCTCGTCACGCGTCACGACGACCGGATCGCCCTTGCGCTGAGGAATCTCCACCGCGGCGATCTCGTCGTCGAAGCGGCCGGCCTCCTGTGCGGCCGCGGCGAGCCGATGGGAGCGGGCAGCGAAGGCGTCCTGCTCTTCGCGAGTCAGGCCGTAGCGGGAGTTGAAGCCCTCGGTCGCCTCGCCCATCGCGCACTGGTCGAAGGCGCAGGTCAGTCCGTCGAATGCCATGGAGTCGACCACGGACCAGTCGCCGAACTTGACGCCCTCGCGCGAGCCCATGAGCAGGTGCGGGGCAAGTGTCATCGACTCCATGCCGCCAGCGACCACAACGTCGAACTCGCCCGCGCGGATGAGCTGATCCGCGAGCGCGATCGCGTCGAGGCCCGACAGGCAGACCTTGTTGATGGTGAGCGCGGGGACGTCCATGCCGATCCCCGCCTTGACCGCGGCCTGGCGCGCGGTGATCTGCCCGGTGCCGGCCTGGAGGACCTGACCCATGATCACGTAGTCGACCTGATCAGGGCTGACCCCAGAGCGCTCGAGGGCGGCCTTGATGGCGACGCCGCCCAGGTCCGCGGCCGAGAGGCCCTTGAAGGCTCCGAGGAGGCGACCCATAGGGGTGCGGGCTCCCGCGATGATGACCGACATGACACCTCCGAGCGCGCCCCTCGGGGGCGCTTGCGACGATGGGGCTCACCCTAGCGAGGGCCTCGGGCCCCGCACCCCCAGGAGGAGCCATGTCGACCGACCCGGTGATCACGCGCATCGACCACGTCGGCATCGCCGTCCCGGACCTCGACGCCGCCATTCGCTTCTATTCCGAGGCCTTCGGGGTCGAGGTGGTCCACGAGGAGGTCAACGAGGAGCAGGGCGTCCGCGAGGCGATGCTCGCCGTCGGCGATGCACACATCCAGCTCCTCGCCCCGCTGCGACCGGACTCGCCCATCGGCAAGTTCCTTGAGCGCCAGGGCCCTGGCATCCAGCAGGTGGCCTACACGGTCGACGACATCGAGATTGCTGCGGATCGCCTTCGCGCAGCCGGCGTGCGCATGCTCTACGACGCCCCGAAGACCGGTACGGCGGGCTCGCGCGTCAACTTCGCCCACCCCAAGGACTGCGGCGGGGTGCTCATCGAACTGGTCGAGCCCGCGACAGGTGACCACTCAGCCCATTAGCATGAACGATCGTTAAGCGCCGATCGCACGCGCTCGAGGGGAGCACCATGGATCAGATCCGCGACGCCATCCTGGCCGGCGCCGGGGCCGACATCGCCGGTCTCCCGCTCCCCGACTCCTACCGTGGCGTGACAGTCCACAAGGACGAGGCCGACATGTTCGACGGGCTGACCACGTCGGACAAGGATCCCCGGCAGTCACTCCACATCGACGACGTACCCCTGCCCGAGCCGGGTCCCGGAGAGGCGCTCATCGCCGTCATGGCGAGCTCGATCAACTACAACACCGTATGGACGTCCATCTTCGAGCCGGTATCGACCTTCGGGTTCCTCGAGCGCTACGGCCGCAGCAACGACTTGGCCAAGCGCCACGACCTCCCCTACCACGCCATCGGCTCGGATGCCTCGGGCGTCGTGCTGCGCGTGGGCTCCGGTGTCAACGCCTGGAAGCCCGGTGACGAGGTTGTCGCGCACTGCCTATCCGTGGAGTTGGAGAGTCCGCTCGGCCATAACGACACGATGCTCGATCCGGAGCAGCGCATCTGGGGCTTCGAGACCAACTTCGGCGGCCTCGCCGAGATCGCCCTGGTCAAGTCCAACCAGCTGCTGCCCAAGCCCGCGCACCTCACATGGGAGGAGGCGGCAGCACCGGGCCTGGTCAATTCGACCGCCTACCGCCAACTCGTCTCGCGCAACGGTGGAGGCATGAAGCAGGGCGACATCGTCCTGATCTGGGGCGCGACCGGTGGCCTGGGCTCCTATGCCACGCAGTACGCCATCAACGGGGGCGCGATCCCCGTGTGCGTCGTGTCGAGCGAAGACAAGGCAGATCTATGCCGCTCCATGGGAGCAGAACTCATCATCAACCGCCGCGACGAGGACTTCCGCTTCTGGAAGGACGAGCACACGCAGGATCCCAAGGAATGGCAGCGGCTGGGCC
>CAJBMR010000107.1 GCA_903954205.1 uncultured bacterium
CGATCGGATCAGTCCGAGTCTCATCGAGGCGGCACGTGACCTGGGCGCCAGTGGCTTCGACCTCTTCCGCCGAGTGATCCTGCCCATGAGCCTGCCCGGGATCGTCGCGGGCACGCTGCTCATCTCGCTGCCCATGATGGGCGACTACTTCACCTCCGACATGCTGTCGAAGTCGCCCAACACCGCCATGATCGGCAACCTCATCAATCTGTCGATCGCCACGCCGGGCCAGTCGGGGCAGGCTGGTGCGCTGCTCATCCTCGTGCTGCTCGTGCTGCTCGTGCCGATGGTCCTCTACACGCGCAGCAACGCCAAGGCGGAGGTGCGCTCATGACCGTTTCGGCAGCGCCCGCTGAGGCGATCCTGGAGGAGGCGGGGACCCCGCGCCGCCGCCGGATCCGCGGGTCATCGGATGCACGCGCGTATGGGCTCGGCGCTATCACCGCAATCTATCTCCTCTGGGCTCTCGTGCCCGTCGCGATCACCGTGCTCTTCTCCTTCAATGCCGGGCGGTCGCGCAGCACCTGGCAGGGCTTCTCTCTGCGCTGGTACACCTGGGATCCCACCGGATCCGTCCTCAATGACGAGTCGATCCGCAACGCGCTGTCGCACACCGTGCTGCTCGCGGTGCTCGCCACCATCGTCACCGTGCCCCTGGGTGTGCTCTTCGCGCTCGCCCTGGATCGCTGGCGAGGGCGGCTGCCTCAGGGCGCCAACTTCCTCGCCCTCATCACCTTCGTAATCCCTGAGATCGCCCTGGCAATCGGCCTGCTCTTCATGGTCACCTATCTCGCCACTCCCTTCGGCCTCGGCACCTGGGCCCAGGTCGTCGGGCTAGTGACCTTTCAACTCGCCTACCCGATCGTCATCTGCCGGGCGCGTCTCCTCACCATTGGTGCGCACTATGAGGAGGCAGCGCGGGATCTGGGCGCGAGTGCCCTGGGCGCTGTCCGCCGCGTGATCCTGCCGATGCTCTTCCCGGCGATCCTCGTGAGCTCGATCCTCGTCTTCGCCGATGTCCTCGACGACTTCGTCATCGTCCGCTACCTGTCCTCGGATGCGTCTACCGAGACCACGTCGATGCGCATCTACCAGACCGCGCGCGCGGCACCGACGCCCGCGCTCAACGCCATGGCGACCATCATCCTCGTCGTCTCGGCCCTCGTCATCGTCCTCGGCTGGCTTGCCTATCGCCGGTGGACGCGCAAGCAGGGTGAAAACACCGACGTGGGATCCCTCGCCAATACGCTGTAGTTCGACTGCAAGTGTCACTGCACCCGCGGGGTGCCTGTCAATGGAGGAACAGTGGTTGCGCTGCCCAACCGAGCCGAGGTTGTCATCGTGGGGGGCGGCGTCATCGGATGCTCGATCGCCTATCACCTCACGCAAACAGGCGTGACGGACGTGCTGCTTCTTGAGAAGCACGCGCTCACGGCGGGCACGACATGGCACGCGGCGGGACTCATCACGAGCGCGGGCTTCCACGACGAGACCTCGCTGTGGATGTGCCGCTACTCCCGCGACCTCTACGAGCGACTCGAGGAGGAGACCGGGCACTCCACCGGATTCCGCCCGGTGGGGCATCTCTCGGTGGCGACGACGCCGGAGCGCATGGAGACGCTCGTGCGCGAGCGTGACTTCCAGGTCGGCTACGGCGTTCCGAATGAGATTGTCGATCCCGAGCGGATCGCCGAACTCTGGCCACTCGCCAAGATCGACGACCTCGTGGGTGGCTCCTACGTCCCCGACGAGGGTCGTGCCGACCCGGTCGGTGTCGCGACCGCGCTGGCCAAGGGAGCCAAGTCACGAGGAGCCACCATTACCGAGGGCGTCCTCGTCACCGGATTCCTCCGTGACGGCGATCGCATCACGGGCGTCACCACCGACCACGGCGATGTGCACGCCGACACCGTCGTGCTCGCCGCGGGACTGTGGACTCGCCAACTCGCCGCGAAGGCAGGCGTTGACGTGCCCTTGCAGGCTGCAGAGCACTACTACCTGCTCACGGAGCCGATGGAGGGCGTGCATCGCGACCTGCCGATCATCGAGGACCTCGACTGCTACGGCTACTTCCGCGAGGAGGGTGGCGGCATGCTCGTGGGCCTCTTCGAGCCCGAGGCCGCGGGTTGGTATCCCGAGGGCGCCCCAGAGGACTTCGCCTTCGGCACGATTCCGCC
>CAJBMR010000108.1 GCA_903954205.1 uncultured bacterium
CCACCCGCATGGCCTTCGCGAAGTCCGCTGGCACGTCGACGGTGCGCTCGGCGGTGTCCAGGCTGAGGTCGACGGTGTAGTCATGGCCGGGTGCGAGCCCGCCCTCGCGCATCTGCTTGTTGATCACCGTCATCCATTGGCCGCGGTAGAGCGACACGCTCGTGCGGTACGTCGTACCCCTGTAGGTGATGGCCAGCGGCACGCGGCCCTTGCCGGGGACCCCGCGGATCCTGTCGACCTGATCCTGGGTCAGCACGATCGTCGCGGTGGTCTTGCCCGTGGGCGCGACGTACACCTTCATGCGCATCGCTCAATCCTCCACGAGCCAGCCCTTGGCCCGCTCGACCGCCCGGCGCCAGCGCCTATGGGCTGCTTCGCCGTCGGACTGCGGGGTGAAGACCTGGTCGCTGCGGCGCGTGCTCACCAGGTCGCTCTCGGCGCTCCACACCCCGGTGCCCAGTCCGGCGAGGAACGCCGCCCCGAGGCCGGTGGTCTGCAACTCTGCCGAGCGATCGACCGGGATATGCACCTGGTCGGCTTGGATCTGGCACAGCAGGTCATTGGCTGCCGCGCCGCCGTCGACCGCGAGTGCGGCGAGAGTGACGCCGCCCTCGCGCGCCATGAGATCGACGACGTCGCGCACCTGGAAGGCGATCGCATCCAATGTCGCGCGCACGATGTGCGCGCGCGTGGTGCCACGCGTGATGCCGATGATCATGCCGCGCGCATAGGGATCCCAATCAGGGGCACCGAGCCCGGTGAGTGCAGGCACGAAGACGACACCGCCACTGTCGGGCACCGACTCTGCGATGGCCTGCGTCTGGCTCGCGCTCTCGATGATCTCGAGCCCGTCGCGCAGCCACTGCACAGCCGAACCAGTGACGAAGACCGCTCCCTCGAGTGCGTAGGTGAGCGATCCATCCGGTCGGCCCAGCGCGACCGTCGTGAGGAGTCCGCTTGACGTCGCCACTGCGCGATCTCCGGTGTTGACCAGGAGGAAGGACCCCGTGCCGTAGGTGCATTTCGCCGACCCGGGTGCGAAGCCCGCCTGGCCCACGAGTGCGGCCTGCTGGTCGCCGGCAATCCCGGCGATGGGGATGTCAAGGCCGAGGAAGGTCGCGGGATCCGTGCGGGCGATCTCGCCGTACGACGGGACGATCTCGGGCAGGGCATCGAGGGGTACGCCGAGCAGGTCGCAGAGCTCGGCGCTCCACGCACCTGTGCGAATGTCGAAGAGCAGCGTGCGCGAAGCATTGGTCGGATCGGTGACATGGTGCAGACCGCGTGTCATCCGTGCGATGAAGTAGGAGTCGACCGTGCCGATAGCGACGCGACCTGATGTCACCTGCGCCCACGTTGTCGGATCGTGATCGCGCACCCACGCGATCTTGGTGCCGCTGAAGTAGGGATCCAGGCGCAGGCCGGTGAGCTCGGTGACACGCGCCTCGTGCCCCGCAGCGCGCAGGTCTTCGCACATCGCTGCCGTGCGTCGGTCCTGCCACACGATGGCACGACGTGATGCGCCGAGCGTCTCGCGGTCCCAGAAGCACACCGTCTCGCGCTGGTTGGTGATGCCCACCGCGGTGGGTGCCTCGGGCGATGCCGCGAGGGCCTCGCGGGTCGCCTCGAGTGTGGCGGCCCAGATCTCGCCGGGGTCGTGCTCCACCCAGCCGTCGTGGGGGAAGTGCTGGGGGAATTCCCGGTAGCCGCGGGCGAGGATCCGGGCGTCGGCCCCCACGAGGAGCGCCGTGACCCCGGTGGTGCCGCAGTCGAGGGACAGGATCGCCATGGCGTGACCCTAGCCGCCGGGGGAAGGGGATCGGCTAGGCTTCTGCACACGCTTACATACCCGTGAGCCCATCGCGAATCCAGGAGCACCCATGCGAGTTGGAGTCCTCACCGGTGGCGGCGACTGCCCCGGTCTCAATGCCGTCATCCGCGCAGTCGTCCGCAAGGGCACCAAGGAGTACGGCTACGAGTTCGTGGGATTCCGCGATGGCTGGAAGGGCCCGCTTGAAGGTCTCACCATGCCGCTCGACATCTCAGCAGTGCGCGGCATCCTGCCGCGCGGCGGCACGATCCTCGGCTCCTCTCGCACCAACCCAATCAAGGTGGAGGGCGGCGTCGAGCGCATCGAGCGCAACCTCGCAGACCTCGGTGTCGACGCGCTCGTGGCGATCGGTGGTGAAGACACCCTCGGTGTCGCCACCACGCTCGCCGAGCACGGCCTGCCCGTCATCGGCGTACCCAAGACGATCGACAACGATCTCAACGCCACCGACTACACCTTCGGCTTCGACACTGCAGTGACTATCGCCACGGAGGCGATCGACCGCCTGCACACGACGGCGGAGTCGCACCACCGTGTGCTCGTCATCGAGGTCATGGGCCGTCACGCCGGCTGGATCGCGCTGCACTCGGGCATGGCTGGCGGCGCCAATGTCATCCTCATCCCCGAGGTGCCCTTCGATCTCGACCAGGTGTGCGGCTGGGTGGAGCAGCGCTTCCAGCAGCAGTACGCACCCATCATCTGCGTGGCCGAGGGTGCGCTGCCACGGGATGGCGACCTCATCACCAAGGACACCACCGTCGACGCGTTCGGACACGTCAAGCTCTCGGGCATCGGCGACTGGCTCGCCTCGGCCATCGAGGCCCGCACGGGCAAGGAGTCGCGGGCCGCGGTGCTAGGGCACATCCAGCGCGGGGGCACTCCCACCGCTTTCGACCGCGTCCTGGCCACCCGCTTCGGCCTCAACGCCATCGATGCGGTCAAGGACGGCGACTCGGGCAAGATGGTTGCCCTGCGCGGCACCGACATCGTGCGTGTGCCTCTTCAGGAGGCGACGGGCAAGCTCAAGACCGTGCCGCTCGCTCGCTACGAGGAGGCAGCGGCCTTCTTCGGGTGACCGCGCCGTACCCTTACGTCATGTCCTCGATCGTCTGGCCCGACCTGCCCGCTGCCCAGCAGCCGGTGTGGCCGGACGACGCCGCCCTGCAAGCGGTGCTGGCCGATCTCCGGACCCAGCCCCCGCTGGTCTTCGCGGGCGAGTGCGACATCCTCACCGAGCACCTCGGCAAGGCGGCCCGCGGCGAGGCCTTCGTGCTCACCGGTGGTGACTGCGCCGAGACCTTCGCGGCCAACACCGCCGACTCGATCCGCGCGCGCCTGAAGACCGTCCTGCAGATGTCTGTGGTGCTCACCTACGCCGCATCGCTGCCGGTCATCAAGGTCGGTCGGGTCGCGGGGCAGTACTTCAAGCCGCGCAGCAACCCGATCGAGGTGCGCGACGGTGTCGAGCTCCCGAGCTACCTCGGCGACGCGGTCAACGCCATCGACTTCACGCCTGAGTCGCGCCGACCCGATCCGCAGCGGCTGCTCAAGGCTTACCACGCCTCCGGATCAGCGCTCAATCTCATCCGCGCCTTCACCCAGGGTGGCTACGCCGACCTGCGCCAAGTGCACGCGTGGAATCAGGACTTCGTGCGCGAGTCCACCGCCGGTCAGCTCTACGACAAACTCGCTGCAGAGATCGATCGGGCGCTGTCCTTCATGCACGCGTGCGGTGCCAACCCCGAAGAGTTCACGCGGGTGGAGTTCTACGCCGCGCACGAAGCGCTCAGCCTCGACTATGAGCGCGCGCTCACCCGTGTCGATTCACGCACGGGCGACCTCTACGACGTCTCCGGCCACTTCCTGTGGGTGGGGGAGCGCACACGTCAGCTCGATGGCGCCCACATGCACTTCGCCTCCACGATCCGCAACCCGATCGGTATGAAGGTCGGCCCCAAGGCCTCACCCGAGGAGGTGCTCGAGGCCGTCGAAATCCTCAACCCCGAGCGCATCCCCGGCCGACTCAGCCTCATCACGCGCATGGGAGCGGGCAAGGTGCGAGACACCCTGCCGGCGATCGTCCAGAAGGTCGAGGCGAGCGGCAATCCGGTGGTGTGGGTGTGCGATCCCATGCACGGCAACACCTTCGAGGCGAGCAGCGGCCACAAGACGCGCTCCTTCGACGACGTCATCGCCGAGGTCGAGGGCTTCTTCGAGGTGCACCGCCAACTCGGCACCATCCCGGGCGGCATACACATCGAGCTGACCGGCGACGACGTCACCGAGTGCGTAGGTGGCACGCATGGTGTCGCCGAGGATGGCCTCGGTGAGCGCTACGAGACAGCCTGCGATCCGCGTCTCAACCGCGAGCAGTCGCTTGAGTTGGCCTTCCTCGTGGCCGACATGCTCCTCAAGCGCTAGACCCCGCCCCCGGAATCGCCGAGCGTGCACTTGTGTACCGGCTTCGTGCCCCTCACGCGTCCACAAATGCACACTCGCGGGGCACGCGTCCGGCCGTGCACACTCGATGCCGCGAATTACCCGTCCGGTGGCTCCCTGGCGCCGCCGCCCTCAGCCGGGCAGGATGAGCCCGTGGGCACCCTCTACGCCGTACGCACGACGGGGATCGTCTGCCGTGTGGGCTGCGCCAGCCGCGCGCCGCGGCCGGAGAACATCGACTGGGTGGTCGACCTCGATTCTGCGCTCGCGGCGGGCTATCGACCGTGCAAGCGCTGCCGCCCGGACGACGTACACCCGCAGGAGGCGTTCCGCGCTGACACTGTCCGGCGCGCGCTCGGCTACCTCCGCCTCGGCGTCTCGGTGTCGGAGACCGCCGCGCGGCTCCACGTGAGCGAGCGGCACCTGCGTCGACTCGTGCGACAAGAGACCGGCATGGCTCCGAGGGAGATGGCGTCGTGACATCGAGGAAGATGGCCGGCGTCTCGCGATCCTGGCGCTACTCGCCGCTCGTGATCGCTTCGGTGCGCACCCCATGGCGACCGATCGGCGTCGTCGCCGACGAGGATGGCATCGTCATCGCGTCATGGTTCGGTGAGCCGCGCGACACGGATATCGCGCACGTCGACATCTCCTCCGCTCGCAAGGTGCGTCAGATCCCGGGCGTGACCGACGCGGTGCGCGATTGGGTGGACGGCGACGTGGACGCAATTCTCGAGGTCCCCGTCGATCAGCCCGGCGGTGAGTTCCAGCAGGCCGCGTGGCAGGCGATGCGCCGCGTCAAGGGTGGCACCACGGTGAGCTACTCCGACCTCGCCCGCATGTCGGGCAACCCCAGGGCCGTGCGCGCTGCGGGTACTGCGTGCGCGCTCAACCACGTGGCGCCGTTCGTGCCGTGTCATCGGATCATCCACACCGACGGCACCATCAGCGCCTACGGATTCGGTCCCGACCTCAAGGTGCTCCTCCTCGAGCACGAGGGCGCACTGCTCTAGGCACTTCGTTGACTGGCGGGTTATCGCACGCGACACGCCGTTGAGTGGCGTGATAACCCGCCACTCAACGAACTAGATGATGGTGATCGTCACCGTGCTGCCGGCGGGGATCATCGTCCCCGCGGCGGGATCCTGCGAGATGACCCGATCGAGCGGTGTGATGGGCGGCTCGTTGACCTCGACGTTGAGTCCCAGGCTCTGCAGCAGATAGACGGCGTCGTCCCTGGGCATGTCGATGAGGTAGGGCACCTCCACCGGGGGTGGCCCCTTCGACACGACGAGTTCGACCGTGCTGCCGACCGGCACGCGCTCGCCCTTGGCGGGAGTGCTCGACACGACCTGGCCCTCGACGTACTCCGTGGAGAACTCCTCGGTGGTGGTCACGACGAGTCCCGCTGCCTCGAGCTGTGCCTGGGCCTCGGCCACGGCGACGCCGGCGAGGTTGGGCAGCTTTACCGGTTTGGGGCCCTTGGAGACGACGAGGTTGACGAGTGAACCGGGCTTGAGTTCGTCGCCGACGGGTGGGTCGGTTGAAGCCACGGAGCCGTCGGGACCGGCGGGATCCCAGTCCTCGGTGATAACACCCACCGCGAGCGTGGCCGCGACGAGTGCCGCCTCCGCTTCCGCCAGCGGCTTGCCCGTGACGTCGGGTACGGCGTATCGCTCGGGGCCCTTGGACAGCACGACGCTGACGACGGAGTCAGCGGCGGTGCTCGCGCCGGGCTCTGGATCACTGGAGAGCACGAGACCTACGGCCACTGTTTCGCTGTATTCCTCGCCGCCCACCTCGAGTCGCAGGCCGACCTGCTGCAGCGCGGCCGTGGCGGCGGCCTGGTCCATGCCGATGACACCGGGCACGGTCACCTGCTTACCCGGGCCGGCGGCGAGATACCAACCGGCGAACGCGGCACCACCCACGGCGAGAAGGAGCAGGAGGAGCGCGACGAGCCAGCCGCGGCCACGACGGCGGCGAGTGG
>CAJBMR010000109.1 GCA_903954205.1 uncultured bacterium
ATGGGCGCGCGCCCCGCGGCGTATCGCTCATTCGCCCACGCGACGAGTCGGTCCAGAGCGGCGTGGGAGTCGGGGATGTAGGCCTGGAGCACGATGCCCGCGGGCATCTGGGCGAACTCCGGCTCGTCGAGCACGCGGATGAAGGCCTCGACGGAGAGCTCCAGGTCGCGGTGCTCCTCCATGTCGAGATTGACGAAGGTCCCGTGAGCCTGGGCGATGCGGTAGAGGGCCGCCAGGCGCTCGGTGACCCGGGCCAGGGAGTCTTCCCAGGCGAGCACATCGAGATTGGCGCATAGCGCGGAGATCTTGATGGAGACGTAGTCGACGTCGGGGCGGCGTACTCGGGATGCGACGAGATCGAATCGCGCATCGGCCTCGTCGTCGCCCAGGATGGACTCGCCCAGGACATTGACATTGAGGCGGAAGCCGTCAGCGCGACGCCGCGCGAGGTAGCGCGTGAGCGCTGCGTCCTCGCCGGGGAGAATCACGCCGGTGGTCTCCTGATTGACGCGCCAGTTGACCGCGCGCTCAGCGAGGCGCGGTGCGAAGGGTGCGACGACGCCGAGCATGCGCAGCCCGAGTCGATCGATGGGGCTCAGCGATGCGGGTGCGCCCTGGGCGACAAGGTCGCGCAGGCGTCGCGCGGCGCGACGACGATCGCGGATGCGCAGAACCTGGTCGGTGAGATCGAGGATGAGATCGCGGCCGTCATCGTCGGCGAGGAGCGTGCCGAGGCGCTGTGCAGCCCGACGCTCCTTGCGCGTCGTGCCCGCGAGAGCGGCATTGAGGAGGTCGCGCGCGCGGCCCTCGGCGGTGGGGGCAAGGCTTCGCTCCGGGGCGATCGTCATGGGAGAAGTCCACCGCTTCCGAGGCCCGCGGTCTTGTGCCACAGTGACCCCGTGAGTGTCGATTCGATACCAACGGCCCGTGAGCTGCGCGCCTTTATCGACCTCGTCGACGGGCTGCCCCAGGTGATGGCCGCGGCCAAGGACACCGCCGGGCGCTACCTCTATGTCAATCGCGGCTTCGCCGAGCGGGTCGGTCGGCGTACTCGTGACATCGTGGGCCGCACGGTGGAGGACTTCTTCGCACCTGAACTTGCGGAGTCCTACGCCGCGCAGGATGCCGAGGTGCTGCACACCGGCAAGCCACTGCAGGGCCATCTCGAGCTCATCGTGCGCGCGGATGGCCGCCTGGGCTGGTACCTCACGTCCAAGACGCGGCTGGTCGCCGACGACGGTGAGATCGCGGGCATCGCGGTGATGTCGGTGGACCTCCAGTCACAGATGGACAGCGCGCACTCGGGTCTGGCGGCGGCGCTAGATGCGGTGCGTGCGGACATCGCGCACCCCTGGCGGGTGAGCGAGATCGCGGCTATTGCCGGTCTCTCGACGACACAGCTGGAGCGACTGAGCAGGCGCACGCTCGGCATGTCTCCCCGGGGCGTGCTGCAGCGCCTGCGCCTCGAGCATGCGGTGCGGTTGCTCTCCACCACCTCACTGACGGCGGGTGAGATCGCGTCAGCGTGTGGCTTCTACGACCAGAGCTCCTTCACGAGGCAATTCCGCGCGGTCCTCGGGCTGACCCCGGGTGCCTATCGCCGGTCGGGCAGGTTTGAAGCGGACGAGCAGGCGGCCACCGCAACGGAGGCCAGGCCATGAGCCGGCATTAGCGCTAGCAAGTTGCTAACACGCTGATGCGCGTCAACTCGGCTAGCCGTGGATCCGCAGCGCGCTGCACTCCGCGAGTGAGGTGAAGTCTCGATCGGCGTGCAGCAAAACGACGGAGTGCCGGATGGCGATCGCGGCAATCAGGCAGTCGATCTGCCGCCGGACAGTCAGGCCAGCCGCTCGAGCTCGTCGGTAGAGGAGGGCGGCTTCCTCATAGTCTGACGCCGCTGTCGGCAAATGCACGGCGCGTGACAACAGCGAGCGGAGGTCGCTCAACTCCTGGTCCGTGCGTGCTCCTGCCAGCAACTCCATGCGCACGGGATCACAGGTGGCTATGTCACCGGCCAGTGCGCCCTGTACTGCGACATCAGCGGGAGAGTCCGCCGCTCGCAGGAATTCCACCCACGCGGAGGTGTCGATAAGGATCACGTGAAACGCGGTTCGCGCATGGCGTCGAGGTCGCCGCCCCAGCCCGATCCGCGCAGGGTCAGCGCCACATCCAGTGACATGGGCTCTGCAGCGACGGTCCGCAGGGCGAAGTTGACGGCGTCGCGCTTCGTGGTCAGGTGATAG
>CAJBMR010000110.1 GCA_903954205.1 uncultured bacterium
GGCGCGATCGCTGCCGACAGGATGTCCCCGTGAGCGTGACATTCCTTGATGAGGAGCAGACCTACGCCGCGGCGACGATCGGTCAGTGTGCCGATGCGCTGGAAGCGGCGTTGCGCGCGGGCCTTCCCGGCGAGCCTGATCCAGCACGCATCTTCGTCGATCTGCCCCCGGGCGAGCTGCTGCTCATGCCGAGCCGCGTCACCGGCACGCCCACGGTCAAGCTCGTCACGATTCACCACGATGCCGACCGGCCCGATCCCCGGATCAAGGGCGTGCACGTCGTCTTCGACCCGGTCTCGCTCGCACCGCGCGTGGTCATGGACGCCGCTGCGCTCACCGTCATGCGCACCACCGCCGTGAGCATCGTGGCCCTGCGCGCGATCGCCAAGCCCGACTGCCACACCCTCGTTGTCTACGGCGCCGGCCCCCAGGCCCGCGCGCACATCGACGCGATCATCGCGGAGTGGCCGATCCGCCACGTCACCATCGTGGCGCGCCGCCCGGAGCGCGCCGAGGCGCTGCTGGCATCCGCCCGCGAGCGTCATCCCGACATCGTGATCGACCTGGTCCACACTGAGGATGCCGCGTCGGCCCTGCGCGAGGCACGCATCATCGTGTGTGCGACCACGTCGACCTCCGCGCTCTTCAGCGCCGCTGATGCGCGTGGTGATGTGGCTGCCGTCGCGGTCGGCACGCACTCGCCCGCCTGCTGCGAGATCCCGAGCGAGCTGGTGGGCCGGTCCTTCGTCGTCGTCGAGGAGCGCTAGTCAGCGCTGCGCGAGGCAGGCGACGTCGTGTGCGCGATCACCGCGGGGCTCATGACCCCCGATGACATCGCCGCCGACCTCACCGAGATCGCTCGGCGGTCGGTCGACGTACCCGCGACGGGTTCGCGAGTGTTTAAGAGCATGGGCATGGCCTGGGAAGACGCGGTCGTGAGCGCCCGCATTGCAGAAGGAGTGGCATGAGCACGGTCATGAGCGTTGACGAGGCATGCGCGGCAGCGAAGGCAGCGAGTCAGTGGTACGCCGACACGGACTTGGCGACGCGATCGCGCCTGCTCGAGGCGATCGCGGATGCGATCGATGCCGCGCGTGATGCACTCGTGCCCATCGCCGTCGAGGAGAGCCGTCTCGGGGTCGACCGCCTTACCGGTGAGGTCGGTCGCACGACCGGTCAGCTGCGTCTCATGGCCCAGGTGGTGCGCGATGGCGCCTTCCTCGGCGTCGTCCTCGACAAGGCACTACCTGATACGACTCCGCCGCGGCCCGATCTGCGCCGCATGAATGTGCCGCTCGGGCCCGTCGCGGTCTTCGCCGCGTCCAACTTCCCCTTCGCTTTCTCCACGCTCGGGGGAGACACGGCCTCGGCACTCGCTGCGGGCTGCACCGTCGTCGTCAAGCCCAACCCGGGTCACCCTCGCTTAAGCGACGCGATTATGGCGGTCGCGCAGCAGGCGCTCGCCGATGCAGGTGCCCCGCGCGGTGTGCTCACGATGGTTTCGCACGGGTTGCAGGACGGCATCGACCTCGTCAATGACGACCGCATCGATGCCGTGGCCTTCACGGGCAGCCAGCGGGGCGGGCTCGCGCTGGCCAAGCTCGCAGCCGACCGGCCGCGTCCCATCCCCTTCTACGGCGAGCTCGGCAGCATCAACCCGGTGTTCGTGACGCCTGAGGCGGCCGCCGAGCACGGTGCGGCGATCGCTGCGGGCTGGGTCGGCTCCTTCACCCTTGGTGCGGGGCAGTTCTGCACCAAGCCCGGCCTTCTCGTCGCGCCGCGCGATCACGTCATCCGCTCCGAAGCCGTCGCCGTGGTGGGGGGCGTACCCGCGCA
>CAJBMR010000111.1 GCA_903954205.1 uncultured bacterium
CGCCGGCACTCGGCTACGCCGACGTGGATCCCGAGGTGGCTGCTCTCGTCGATGCCGCAGTCCGTGAACTCGAGGCCCTCGGCGCGTTCGTCGATCAGGTCGACCCAGGCTTCGAGGACCCGCTCGATATTTCCACGGGCCTGTGGTTCGTGGCATCCAAGACCGTCTACGACTCACTTGGGCCGGAGGGTCAGGCGGTCACCGATCCCGACTTCGCCGCGCAGGCTGCCCAGGGCGCGGAGTTCAGTGCACAAGACGTGCAACTGCTCACACTCAAGCGCAATGCGCTCGGCACGAGCATGCGACTCTTCATGACGCAGTACGACGTCCTCGTCACTCCAGCCGTCGCGATCCCGGCCTTCGAGGCGCGCCCCGCAGGGGCGGTGCCGATGACGCCAGAGTCGATGCTGTCGTGGACGCCCTTCAGTTATCCCTTCAACCTCACCCAGCAGCCGGCGATCACCGTGCCCTGCGGGCTGACCTCAGCGGGCCTTCCCGTAGGACTACAAATCGTGGGTCGTGCGCACGATGACGTGACGGTCCTGCGCGCAGCCCGGGCCTACGAGAGCGCGCATCCGGTGCCGCGGCCGACGATCTAGCGGTCAGGGCACGATGACGATTTTGTGCGCCGATCGGTCGCTGCGCAGGGCCTCAAGTGCTGCGGCGTAATCACTCAACGCGAAGCGGTGGGTGACAAGTCCCTGCGTGCGGATCGCGCCGGAACGAAAGACAGCGAGGGCATCGGGGAACGAATCGACCTCCGTGAAGGAGCCCAAAATGGTGAGCTCACGACGGAAGATCTCGAACGGCGAGATGGACACCGTGGCGGCCTCGTCGGCCACGCCGTAGTAGACGATGCGGCCACCGTTGCGAGCCAGGAGCGGGAGGTGCTCGATCACGTCCACGCGCCCGGTGGCGTCAATCACCACGTCGAACGCGGCCACCTGACGCGAAAGGAGTGCTCGGAATGTCCCCGCGACATCCGCACGATCGACTAGATGCGTCTCAAGTGTCCCGAGTGACGCCGCGCGATCCAGTTTGTGGTCGTTGGGATCTGCGAGGACGACCATCGCTGCCCCGCGTGTACGCAGGAATTGCGTGAGCAGGACACCGGTGGGTCCTGCGCCGATAACGACGACCGAGCAGCCCTCCAGTGGGTCAAGGCGATCCATCAGGTGTGCAATGCATGCTGAGGGCTCAGCGAAGACCGCGAGGTCGGGATCCATCCCTGCGGCGTCGAAAACCTGAGTTGCCGGCGCGATCAAATACTCGGCGAAGCCGCCGGGGGTGGATGAGCCGATACCCGCGAATTCGTCGCATAGCCACGGCCGCCCCTCCGTGCAGTAGCCGCACACCCGGCAACTGGAATTGGGGTTGACGACCACCTGCTGCCCGACCTTCAGGGGAATACCGGAGCCATCCTCGTGTGTGCCGGGTCCAAGCGCATCGACGGCACCGACGGTTTCGTGCCCGGGAGTCAGCGGAAATGTCGCCAGGAACTGGCCCTCGTGCAA
>CAJBMR010000112.1 GCA_903954205.1 uncultured bacterium
CGCCCAGCTGGCCCGCCGAGGGATCACCGCCGAGTTGGTGGGCGGATGCACCTTTGAGGAGCCGGGCCTCTACTCCTATCGGCGCGATGCGATCACGGGTCGCCAGGCGGGCGTGATCGTGCTGAGGCAGAGCGGGTGAGCGACGCGCGCACCGCCGAGCTCGCGGCGAATCTCACCGAGGTGCAGGCCCGCGTCGATGCGGCCTGTCACGCCGCCGGGCGCGACCCTGGCGAGGTCACGCTGATCGTCGTGACGAAGACCTGGCCGAGTGATGACGTGCGCCGGCTCGCTGGGCTCGGCGTTCGTGACGTCGGAGAGAACAGGGATCAGGAAGCCGCGCCCAAGGCTGCGGCGACCGAAGGCCTCGACCTGCGCTGGCACTTCATCGGCCAGTTGCAAACCAACAAGGCCGTATCGGTCGCGCGTTACGCCGACCTGGTGCACTCGGTCGATCGCCCGTCCCTCGTCGCCGCGCTCGACAAGGGTGCTGCGAAGGCGGGTCGGCGTATCGGCTGCCTCATCGAAGTGGACCTCACGGAGCCCGACAGCGACGGCTCCGCCGACGCGCCGGGCCAGAATGAAGGGCGCGGCGGAGCACGACCGGACGAGGTGGCGGCACTGGCCGGCGCCATCGCGTCGAGCGAGCATCTCGACCTTCGCGGGGTGATGGGTGTCGCTCCGCTCGATCGGGACGACCAGCGAAGGGCCTCGGCCGCGGCGTTCGCTCGCCTCGCGGCGCTCTCCGCGGATCTGCGCCTGGCCCACCCGCAGGCCACGCTGATCTCCGCCGGGATGTCGGAGGATCTGGAGGAGGCGGTCTTCGCAGGCGCGACACACCTGCGCGTGGGGAGCGCGGTCCTCGGGACGAGGCCTTCCCTCGGCTAACTTAGGGGGACGCCATCGCGACCACGCAGGGCGAGAAGGGGAGTGCCATGGCGGGCTCAATGCGCAAGATGGCCGTCTACCTCGGGCTCGTGGAGGACGACCAGGATCGCCAGGAGTCGTACTTCGAGGAAGACGAGTGGGAGTACGAGGACGAGCCGGCTCCGAGCCGTCGCTCGCGTTCCTCTGATCGCTCCTCCGAGCGCGCCCCGCGCCAGCCTGAGCGCCCTGAGCCCCGCACCGTCACGGTCGTTGATCCCCGCGAGCCGCGCCGTCTCTACCGTGATGAGTCGAGCAACGTCTCGGCGATGCCCAGCGCCGGGTCGCGACCCGCGCCCGTGCCTGCCGCGGACCTCAACCGCATCACGACCATCCACCCGCACACCTACAACGACGCGCGTCGCATCGGCGAGGAGTACCGCGAGGGTGTGCCGGTCATCATGAACCTCACCGAAATGGACGACACCGACGCCAAGCGCATCGTCGACTTCGCGGCGGGTCTGGTCTTCGGTCTGCACGGCACCATCGAGCGGGTCACCAACAAGGTCTTCCTGCTCTCCCCGGTCAATGTCGAGGTGGGTGCCGAAGCTCGGGCCCAACTCGCGCAGACCGGATTCTTCAACCAGAGTTGACGTGCGGGTGCGCGTCAGTCGAAAGGGGATAGGTCGGTGGCGTTGGTCGGGCAGGTGCTCGCCACCTTCCTCTGGCTCTACTGGCTGGTCCTCATCGGCCGGCTCATCTTGGATTTCGTGCAGATCTTCGCGCGCTCATGGCAGCCGCGCGGTCCCCTCCTGCTCGTCGCGGAGGCGATCTACACGGTCACCGATCCACCCCTGCGGCTCCTGCGGCGCATCATCCCGCCGCTGCGCCTCGGCGGTGTTCAGTTCGACCTCGCCTTCCTCATCCTCATCATCGCCGTCCAGATCCTCATCAACGTCGCACTCGCCCTCTAGTCCGCGCCCTCCCCAGGAGACACCGTGACCCTCACCCCGCAGCAGGTCCGCGAGAAGCAGTTCAACACCGTGAAGATGCGCACGGGCTACGACATGGACGAGGTCGACTCGTTCCTCGACGACGTCGAGTCCGCCCTGGGCAGCCTGGTCGTCGAGAACGACGACCTGCGCGCACAACTCGCGCAGAAGCCCGCAGCGCCGGCGACCCCGGCGGAGGCCGACAAGAAGGTCGCCGAGGCGCAGAAGAAGATCGAGGAGGCCGACAAGAAGGCGGCCGACGCCCAGGCCAAGCTCACCGATGCGCAGGCCAAGCTCGCGGACGCCGAGAAGAAGGCGGCCGAGGCCGACAGGAAGCTCGCGGAAGCCAACGACCGGGAGAAGGCCGCGGAGACCAAGCTCACCGAGGCGCGACGCATGGCGACCGCCAACACCGTCGCACCCGCTGCCGCTCCAGCGGCCGCTGCGGCCGCAGCCATGGCAGCACCGGCTCCCGCTCCTGCCGCTCCCGATCCCGCACCGGCCCCCGCCCCCGCTCCGTCCGGTGGCGACGCACCTGCCCGCGCACTGGCCATGCTCGAAGCGGCGCAGCGCACCGCAGACGAGACCGTCGCGTCCGCACAGAGCGAGGCTGATGCCATGCTCGCCAAGGCGCGCGAGGAGGCGAGCAAGGTCACCGGCAAGTTGGATGAGCAGCGCGCGACGCTCGAGACCAAGGTCAACGACCTGCGCACCTTTGAGCGCAACTACCGCAGCAAGCTCCGCGACACCATCTCCGGCCAGCTGGCCGAGCTCGACAAGGTGACGTCCGTGGAGCCCAAGCCTGGCGCCTAGTCGCCTTCGGTCGCGTCGGGCTTCGCGCCCGGCAGGGGTCTGACGCTGCGTGTGCGCAGGTCCCACTTCAGCGTGACAAACCTCAGCACGATGACCGAGGCCAAGCACGCGAAGGCCGCGAGCCCGCCGCTGTAGGCGTCGAGGAGTACGTAGATCGTCGCGCCCATCACCGCGAGTAGGGCGTAGGGCTGGCTCGGCAAGAGGATCTGTGGAGTCTCGCCGCGCAGCAGGGAGACGAGCACGCCGCCGGTGACCGCGGCGAGGAAGCCGACCGTGATCGCGCCGATGTCGGGCAGTCCGAACTCCACGGCGAGCTGTGCCGCGATGACGGCATACAAGCCCAGGGCGAGTGCGTCGAGGAGGATGAACGTCCAGCTGTCCACGGGGATCCAGCGTCCGATGATCAGCACCGTGACGACAGCACCGAGCACCGTGACGACGTACCACGGGGAACGCAGAGCGAGCGGGGGCAGATTGCCCAGCAGGACATCACGCGTGATGCCGCCGCCGAGCCCGAGCACGAAGGCAAAGACGGTGACCCCGACGATGTCGTAACTCACCTTGCCCGGCTGACGGCCGAGGATCGCGCCGGAGACGGCGGCGACGAACGTCGTGACGAGCGCCAGCCACAGGGGAGTGTTGGCGGCGATATTGGGGACGTCGATGGTGGGCATTGCCGGCAAGGCTAGTAGGCGCGGTCTCAGGCGCGGTGCAGGCCGAAAGCGAGACCCAGCTCTGGGTCGGCGCCGATGTGATCGCCCGCCTCGGGATCGCCCTCGGCGTACGCGGTCGCCAGCACTTCGCCGGAGATGAGCCCTTCGTGCTCGCGCATCGCCGCGGTGACCATCGGCTCGCTCGCCTGCCAGCGCAGGGCGATGCGGTCGGAGATCTCCAGGCCGGCGGACTTGCGGGCCTCCTGGATGAGTCGGACCGCTTCACGCGCGATGCCGAGCCTGCGTAGGTCGTCGGTGAGTTCCAGATCGAGCGCGACCGTCTCGCCCTCGCCACTGGCGACCGACCAGCCCTCACGCGGGGTCTCGGTGATGACCACGTCTTCCTCGGTCAAGTCGACGACACCGATGCCGTCGACGCTGACCTGGGCTGCGCCTGACCGCAGGCCAGAGGCAAGTCCAGCCGCATCGGTGGCCGCGATGGCTGCTGCGATCTCCTGCACCTGCTTGCCGTAGCGCTTGCCCAGCGAGCGGAAGTTGGCCTTGGCGGTGACATCGACGAGATCGCCCTCACTGGCCGACAGGCTCGCCATGTCGAGCACATTGAGTTCGCTTGCAACCTCGGCGACGAGCTCCGCCGGGAGCGAGGTCCAGCCGGGTGCGGAGACGAGGGCGCGAGCCAGCGGCTGGCGGGTGCGCACGCTGGAGGCAGCGCGCGCGGCGCGGCCGAGCTCGACGACGCGACGTACCAGCGCGACCTGGGCGGCGAGCGTGTCGTCGATGACGGCATCGTCGACCGCGGGCCAGGAGGCCATGTGCACGCTGGGCGGGGCGTCGGGATCGACCGAGCGCACCATGTCCTGCCACACCCGCTCCGTGACGAACGGCGTGAACGGCGCCATGACGAGCGTGACGATGCGCAGCGCCTCATCGAGGGTGGCGAGTGCCGCCGGATCGCCGTCCCAGAAGCGGCGACGCGTGCGGCGGACGTACCAGTTGGAGAGGTCGTCGACGAAGGCCGAGATCAGTCGGCCGGCCCGCTGGGTGTCGAAGACCTCCAGGGCGGCGTCGACCTCGCGGGCCAGGCGGTGCGCCTCGCTGAGCACCCAGCGGTCGAGTGCGGGGCTCTCGGCAACGGGGGGAGTGTCAGCGGAGGCGGGCGTCCAGTCCGCGGCCCGCGCGTAGAGGGAGAGGAAGGCGGCGGTGTTCCAGTAGGTGAGGAGCACCTTGCGCACAACCTCGCCGATCGCGGCATGCCCGACGCGGCGTGCCTGCCAGGGCGAACCCGAAGCGAGCATGAACCAGCGGACGGCGTCGGCGCCGTGCTCATCCATGAGCGGGATGGGCTCGAGCACGTTGCCGAGGTGCTTGCTCATCTTGCGGCCGTCCTCGTCGAGGATGTGGCCGAGGCAGACGACGTTCTTGTACGACGACTGATCGAAGACGAGCGTGCCGACCGCCATGAGGGTGTAGAACCACCCGCGGGTCTGGTCGATGGCCTCGCAGATGTAGTCGGCGGGATAGCGCGACGCGAACTCCTCCTGCCCGCGATGCGGGTAGCCGAACTGCGCGAAGGGCATAGCGCCGGAGTCGTACCAGCAGTCGATGACCTCCGGCACGCGCGTGGCGGTCTCGCCGCACTCAGGGCACGCGAAGGTCACCTCGTCGACGAAGGGGCGGTGCGGGTCGAGGTCGGCGAGCTCCCGTCCGCTGAGCTCACCGAGCTTGGCGAGGGAATCCACCGCGGTGAGATGGCCCTCGGGGCACCGCCAGATGGGCAGCGGCGTACCCCAGTAGCGATTGCGCGAGAGCGCCCAGTCGACGTTGTTGTTGAGCCAGTCGCCGTAGCGGCCCCACTTGATCGTCTCGGGGTACCAGTTCGTGCCCTCGTTCTCACGCAGCAACTCGTCCTTGATCTGCGTCGTCTTGATGTACCAGGAGGGCTGGGCGTAGTAGATGAGCGGTGTGTGGCAGCGCCAGCAGTGCGGGTAGGAGTGCTCGTAGCCGACGTGCTTGTAGAGCAGGTCGCGTGCCTTCAGATCGGCGACGAGAGTGTCGTCCGCCTTCTTGAAGAACGCCCCGCCGACCAGCGCGAGATCGGGCTCGAAGGTGCCGTCGGCGCGCACGGGGTTGACGACCGGTAGGCCGTAGGCGCGGCAGGTGATGAGGTCGTCGGCACCGAATGCAGGAGCCTGGTGCACCAGGCCCGAGCCGTCGTCGGTGGTGACGTAATCGGCGAGCACGACGTAGTGCGCGTCGGGGATCTCGACCATGTCGAAGGGGCGCTGGTACGGCGTGCGCTCGAGATCGCGGCCGCTCAGGCGCTCGAGCACCTCGTAGCCCTCGCCCAGTGTGGCGTCGGCCAGGGCTTCGGCCACGACGAGGATCTCGCCGTCGGCTGTGCGGGCCACGACGTACTCCGCCTTGGGGTTGACCGCGACGGCGGTGTTGGAGACGAGGGTCCACGGCGTCGTCGTCCATACGAGCAGTGCGGCGCCGGGGTAGCGCTCGGCGAGATCGCCACCGGTGATGGGGAAGCGGACGTAGACGGAGGGATCGACGACCGTCTCGTAGCCCTGGGCGAGCTCGTGATCCGAGAGGCCGGTGCCGCAGCGCGGGCAGTACGGCGTGACGCGATGGTCCTGCACGAGCAGGCCCTTGTCGAAGATGCGCGCGAGGGACCACCACACACTCTCGATGTAGTGCGGGTCCATAGTCCAGTAGGCATCGTCCATGTCGACCCAGAAGCCCATGCGCCGGGTCATGCCGTCGAACTCATCGACATGGCGGAGCACCGACTCGCGACACTTCGCGTTGAACTCCGCGATGCCGAAGTCCTCGATGTCCTTCTTGCCGGTGAAGCCGAGCTCCTTCTCCACCGCGAGCTCGACCGGCAGGCCGTGGCAGTCCCACCCGGCCTTGCGCGGGACGTGGTAGCCCTTCATCGTGCGATAGCGCGGGAAGATGTCCTTGAAGACGCGGGCCTCGATGTGGTGCGTGCCCGGGGTGCCATTGGCCGTCGGCGGGCCCTCGTTGAAGACCCACATGGGGCGGCCCTCGGACTGCTCCAGGGAGCGGTGGAAGGTGTCGTCGTCGGCCCAGAGGTCGAGGATCTCCCGCTCCATCGCCGGCAGGTCGACCTGCGTCGACACCTGGCGATACATGGCGAACCTCCGGATCGGGGACGAGGGGGAAGCCTATCCGGGGGCCAGGCTCGCACCTGTGCCGACGTACTCCCGGCCAGTGGTCGCCATGCGAGCCTCCGACGACGCGAACCCGCGTTGTGTCGCGCTGAAACGCGGCTTCGGGTCGTCTGGCGCCCGCGGGGGGCCGCCTGCCTACGCTGACCCCGTGCCGACTGACCCCGTGCCGACTGACCCCGTGCCGACGTACTCGGCGCGGATCCGGGCTGTGCTGCTCGACTTCCACTCCACGCTGGTGGACGCCGGTGACGCGACGCAGTGGCTTGCGATGGGGCTTGAGCGGTCGGGAGCGGACCTGGACGACGCAGAGCGGGCGGCGATCACCGCGCGGCTCGACGATATCTGGATGCACGCGCGCGAGATCGATCCCGACAGCGGCCGTGACTATTCAGCGGAGGCCCATGCTGCGGTCTTCCATGACGTGATGAGTGGCCACGTCGACGAGGGCCTGCGGCAGGTGCTCTACGAAGCCATGTTCGACATGTGGTGCGCCTATGACGATGCCGCCCCGCTCCTCGATGCGCTGCGAGCCCGTGGCGTGCGCACGGCGGTGCTGTCGAATATCGGCGTGGACATCCGGCCGATGATGGAGCGTGAGGGCCTGCGGGCCGATGCGGTGATCCTCTCCTGCGAGGTGGGTGCGGTGAAGCCGCAGCCGGAGATCTTCCGCGCCGCCCTCGACGCCCTTGAGGTGACTCCCGAGGAGACGCTCATGGTGGGCGATGCCTGGACCGATGATGGGGGAGCGGCGGCCGTGGGCATCCGCACGCTCATCCTGCCGCGCACCCGAGGCCGCGTGCATGGCCTCGACGCGGTACTGCGGCTGGTGGGCTGACAGACTCCGGGCAGGAGGGACCGCCATGGACTTCGGCTACGACGCGACCACGCAGGACTACCGCGAGCGCCTGCTCGCCTTCATGGACGCACATGTCTATCCGCAGGAGGCCGAGTTCTACGCCACCGTCGGCAAGCAGGGTGACTACTGGGCCTGGAGTCGAGACCCGATCCTGCGTGACCTGCAGGGCAAGGCGCGGGGCGAAGGACTGTGGAATCTCTTCATGCCCACTGGCAAGCCGGACAGCGGCGGCTCCGCCGACGCGCCCGGCTCCTACGGCGCGGGCCTCACCAACCTGCAGTACGCGCCCCTGGCCGAGATCATGGGTCGCAGCCCGGCACTCGGTCCGCCGACCTTCAACTGCGCCGCTCCTGACACCGGCAACATGGAAGTGCTGGTGCTCGCGGGCAACGACGAGCAGAAGGAGCGCTGGCTCCGACCACTCCTCGACGCCGAGATCCGCTCGGCCTTTGCCATGACCGAGCCCGATGTCGCCTCGTCGGATGCCACCAACATCTCGACCTCCATCGTGCGTGACGGCGACGACTACGTCATCAATGGGCGCAAGTGGTGGATCACGGGGGCGATGAATCCCGACTGCGCAGTCTTCATCGTGATGGGCAAGACCGATCCGACTGCCGATCGCCATCTGCAGCAGTCGATGATCCTCGTCCCGCGGGATACGCCGGGCCTGGAGATCGTGCGCCCGATGGAGGTCTTCGGCTACGACGACCATGACCATGGTGGCCACGCTGAGTTGCGCTTCACCGACGTACGCGTGCCGGTTGCCAACCTGCTCGCGGGCGAGGGCGCGGGATTCGCGATCGCGCAGGGCCGTCTCGGCCCGGGTCGCATCCACCACTGCATGCGCTCGATCGGCATGGCCGAGCGCGCCATCGAGCTGATGTGCGAGCGGGTCGAGGCACGGGTGGCCTTCGGGCGTCCCCTCGCCGACCAGGGCGTGATCCGTCAGTGGATCGCGCAGTCGCGCATCGAGGTCGAGCAGTTGCGTCTGCTCACCTTCAAGGCAGCGTGGCTCATGGACACCGTCGGCGTGCGTGGAGCGCACACCGAGATCCAGGCCATCAAGGTTGCGGCGCCGCTCACCGTGCAGGGCATCCTCGATCGCGCGATCCAGGCGCATGGCGGCATGGGTGTCTCGCAGGACACCCCTCTCGCGGCGATGCTCGCCGGCATCCGCACCCTGCGTCTCGCCGATGGGCCCGACGAGGTGCACCTTGCGGCACTGGGCAAGCACGAGATCAAGCG
>CAJBMR010000113.1 GCA_903954205.1 uncultured bacterium
AGCACGCCAAGGGCAAGCTCACGGCGATGGAACGCATCGAGGCCCTGCTTGACGAGGATTCGTTCCAGCAGCTCGATGCGCTCGCTCGCCACCGCTCACACAACTTCGGCCTCGATTCCGAGCGTCCCTACGGCGATGGAGTCATCACCGGCTACGGCACGATCGATGGGCGGCCGGTGTGCGTGTTCGCCCAGGACTTCACGGTCTTCGGCGGATCGCTCGGCGAGGTGTTCGGCGAGAAGATCGTCAAGGTCATGGACCTCGCCCTCAAGACCGGCTGCCCGGTCATCGGCATCAACGACTCGGGCGGCGCCCGCATCCAAGAGGGCGTCGCATCACTGGGCCTCTACGGTGAGATCTTCTACCGCAACGTGCAGGCATCCGGCGTAATCCCGCAGATCTCGCTCATCATGGGCCCGTGCGCGGGCGGCGCCGTCTACTCCCCCGCCATCACCGACTTCATCGTCATGGTCGACAAGACCTCACACATGTTCATCACCGGCCCGGACGTCATCAAGACCGTGACCGGCGAGGACGTCCCCTTCGAGGAGCTCGGCGGCGCCCACACCCATAACTCCAAGTCTGGCGTCGCCCACTACATGGCCACTGACGAGTCCGACGCCTTCGACTACGTGCGCGCGCTGCTGTCCTACCTGCCGAGCAACAACCTCGACGAGCCTCCGATCTACGACGTAGAAGCGGATCTCACCTCGGTCACGGAGCAGGACCGCGAGTTGGACACCCTCATCCCCGACTCCCCCAATCAGCCCTACGACATGCACCGCCTGGTGGAGCATGTGCTCGACGACGAGGAGTTCCTCGAGGTCCAGCCGCTCTTCGCGCCCAACATCATCTGCGGCTTCGGCCGAGTAGAAGGCCGCCCTGTCGGCGTCGTGGCGAATCAGCCCATGCAGTACGCCGGCACCCTGGACATTGACGCGTCGGAGAAGGCCGCCCGCTTCGTGCGCACCTGCGACGCATTCAACATCCCGGTGCTCACCTTCGTCGACGTACCCGGCTTCCTCCCCGGCACCGGCCAGGAGTGGGAGGGGATCATCCGGCGCGGCGCGAAGCTGATCTATGCCTACTCCGAGGCGACGGTCCCGCTCGTCACCGTCATCACCCGCAAGGCCTACGGCGGCGCTTACGACGTCATGGGGTCCAAGCACCTGGGCGCTGACATCAACCTCGCGTGGCCCACGGCTCAGATCGCCGTGATGGGAGCGCAGGGTGCCGTCAACATCCTCTACCGCAAGGAGCTGGCCGACGCGGCCGATCCCGAGGCGGAGCGTGCCCGACTCATCGAGGAATACGAGTCCACCCTCGCCAATCCCTATGTCGCAGCCGAGCGCGGCTACATCGATCGAGTGATCCTCCCGCACGAGACTCGACCGATGATCGTGCGCGCACTCCGTGCACTGCGCACCAAGCGCGCGAGCCGGCCGCCCAAGAAGCACGGGAACATCCCGCTGTGAGCGACGATCCGATCGTCATCCGCGGTGGCGCCACGCCCGCTGAGATCGCAGCCGTGGTGGCCGCCGTGGCGAGCCTGCGCGCGCAGCTCGATAAGCCAGCACCGCGCAGGCGCAGCCTCTGGGCGCGCCCGTCACGTCAGGTCAGGCCAGCCCAGGCTCCCGGGCCCGGTGCCTGGCGCGCGTCAGCACTGCCGCGCTAGGCGAGCACGCACGCGCCGCTCCCAGCCGGTGGCCTGGCTCCCAGACCGTCGAAAACGACGGCTCGGGACGCTTCAGGTGTCCGAGAAGCGACCCGAAGCGTCGTTTTCGCGAGAGTGGCGCGACTCAACTCGAGTAGCGCGAGTGGCGCGACTCAACTCGAGTAGCGAGAGCGGCGCGACTCAACTCGAGTAGTAGGTCTTCTTCTTCGCATATGCCGAGTAGCCATCGGTGGCGGGCGCCTTGAGATTGACCACGACGGTGACTGGGTTGCCGTATGTCGTGACGGTGACCTTGCCGCGCTTGACGTACCTGCGCACGGTGCACAGTTCGTAGTCACCTCGGGGAGCAAGCGCTACTCGACCCAGTGAGTACTTCTTGCACGTCACGGTCACCGTCACGGTTTCTCCGGCGTTCGTCTCGATGGGCCCATCGACGACCACCGTTGTTCCGGGGTTCTCGATCTCGGCAGGTAGGTCGACCGGCTCCGTCGGCTTCTGCGGCTCGGGAGTGGGAGACGGTGTGGGAGTGGGGGTTGGCGTCGGCTCGGGTG
>CAJBMR010000114.1 GCA_903954205.1 uncultured bacterium
CACCCAAGCCGCGTTTCTGGTGGTCCTACTGGCGCCAGCAGGTGCTCTACGCGGCCGCGCTGGAGGGCACCGGCGAGCCCGTTGCCGAGATCGAGTTGCTCTATCTCAAGGATCCGCGTGCCGTGACCCGGCCGGTGTATCCCGCCGCGATTCGACGTGCGCTCGCCGATCTTGAGTCCGCGCACGCGCAGCGCGAGGCGATGGCGACCGGGGGTGCGTGGGAGGCCAGGCCCGGGCCGCTGTGCCGTTACTGCGACTTCCAGCCCGTGTGCCCCGCGCAGCGCAGTGGTGCGCCCAAGCCCGGAAGCGCGGACAGCGATGCCGCGCTTCGGGAGCGAGGCCTCGGACAGCGGGGCTCGGAGGTTGCTGTGCCGACACCACCGACCGGTGACTTGCTCGACATTCTCGATGACGAGGTGCAGGCGTGAGCCAGGTCGAGATTCCGCCGTGGACGCCACCGTGGCGCGTGGTGGTGCGTGACCGGCTCATTCGGGTGAGTGCAGCCCACGTGCGCGGCGAAGAGCGTTGGGAGTGCCCCACCCAGATCGCCGTGAAGGCAAGGCCCACGCTGCAGGTGGACCGCGATCCCTCGGTGCGTCCCACGTATCCGCCCTTCCACGCCTTTGCACTCGGCCTCGCTCGTGATGCCGCCTACGCCGTGATGTCCTCGGGCACGGATCCTGAGGTAGCGCTCGATCAGGTGTGCGCGACGTCGAATGGTGACGTCGCCGACGCCGCTCGCACGGTCGCGCGCGAGGCACTGCAGGGCTACCTCATCGCGGTCGCGCGCTTGCGCGACACGGGAGAGTTGCCTGCCGAGACCGTGGTGCGCGAGTTCTTCGCCGCCGATGAGATCGATGTGCGGGTCGAGTGGTCAGCATGGGGCCTGATGCATGTGAGCCGCGACGGTGCGGACCGGGAATTCCATGTCCTCACCTGGGAGCAGGCGGGCGCTCGTCGCCGTGACCCGGCGTACCTCGCCGTCTATGCCCGTGTAGCCGCGGATGCGCTCATGAAGCAGGAGGGGAGCCTCTGGCGCGAGCGCTGGCCGGCAGCCACCTCCCAGCCCGGACCAGCGCAGCGCGTGCGCGTACGCGAGATCGGCATGCTGGATGCAAGCGATGCACTTCTACTCGACATCACTGCTGATGATGCTCGTGCGCGCTTCCCTGAGCTTGTCTCCGAGCGCGTGCAGGTCTTGGGCGGGGGTGCGTTCAACCCGGGATCGCGCTGTGCATCGTGCACCGTGCGCTACGAATGCCCGGGTGTGGCGCGCATGCCCGGCGTGCTCGGTGTCGCAGGCCCCGCGCTCTGGACACGCGCCCTGAGCCCGGGCGACCTCACCACCGCGCGCACCTGCACATGGCAGGTCCACCTTGAGCGGGAGTTGTCCCTTCCACGTGCGCGGCGCGAGACGACCGAGGCGATGGTGCGCGGCACGCATCTGCATTCCTGGCTCGAGCACGCCCACGCCCGTCTCGTCGCTTGCACTCCCGAGGACCTCCCCCTGCCCAACGAGGGCTTGGGGGAGGTGGCTGAGTTGCTCGGCTGGGATGAGGCGACCTATGCGGCCTTGCGCCCCTACCTCCTGCAGCACATTTCCGCGTGCCCGCTGCACCGAGAGGATGTCGTTGCGGCCTACCCCGAGCAGTCGCTTACCGCCTGGGATACCGACGTCGACGTTGTCATGAGCACGCGCACGGACCTCGTGGTGGAGACTGCGGACGGCTACCTCGTTCGCGAGACCAAGAGTGTCGGCGCACACCACGAAATGCCGCAGACAGCCGCAGAGGTATTCGAGCGCTATCCGCAGGTCGCCGTGGCACTCTGCCTGCTCGCCGATGGACTCGACCCGGTGACGGGAGCTGTCTCCCACAATGTGCGCCCAGCACGAGTCGAGGTCGAGATCCTGCGTCCCGATGGCCATGAGGTGCGGGGATTCGACACTTCAGATAGCGAGGCCGTGCTCATTGCCCGAGCCACAATCGCGGAGGCCGTCGACACGATCCTCTACCTGCCCGCTGAGCCGCACGTGGGCCGGCACTGCTCGTGGTGCCCGGTGTCGAGATGGTGTGTGGCCTATTCCGGCGACGTGCCTGCGCATGCCGATGAGGCAGAGCCGGGTGCAGACGGTGACCGCCCCCGCATGTCTCTGCTCGCCTATGCCGAAGCCGTGACTGTCGAAACTGATTCGGACATGCCCTTCTGAACTGGCTGGCGTGATCGAGGTGTGCCACGCTCACCCCATGCCGGAGTCCCCGACGCCCGAGACGGTCCCCGTCCCCTGGTCCGCGCGCTCTCCGCAACGCTACGTATTCGCAGTCCTGGCGGTCGTGATCGGGATCGCGGTCGTCGTCACGGCCCTCGCCTACATTCGCGCGGGGACCGGAGGGGTGGTGCCCTTCCTCATGATTACGGTCGGGCCGGTACTTGCCGCGGTCTACGTCTACTACTTCGGCTTCCGGAAGTTCGACCAGCAGGACTAGCGCGCGCGAGCAGGCAGCGTGATGCGCGGATTGCCGCAGGCATTGGCCAACACTCGCAGGGAGGCGTGCTCCGTCCTGTCGATAGTGAGCCGCCAGCGCCACTTCACGGCGATCCACTCGGTGACGTAGGTGCAGCGGTACGCCGTACGCGGGGGCAGCCATTCCGCCGGATCCTGGTCACCTTTGGAGCGGTTGCTCGACGCGGTCACTGCGATGAGGGATCCGGCGTACCCGAGGTCATTGGCGAAACGCTCGCGCACCTCGGTCGTCCATCGCCGTGCGCCTGATCCCCACGCCTCCGCCAGCGGCACCATGTGGTCGACATCCAGTAGCGAGGGATCGCGCACGGTGACGCCGTCGAAGGCGGAGAACCACCTTCCCGAGCCGACGGGGCACGACGTGCCCGTGCTCGGGCCACTGACCGCCTCGATCATGAGCACCCGGTCGCGCACGTCGCAGTCATCGCCGAGATAGTCCCAGTGCGGGAAGAGGTCGCGGTCGTAGCCGGCGGTGCGCTCTGGCGCGACCGTGAGCGATCGCAGCACCGAGAGGACTGAGCTCCCCTGAGCGCTTGCGGGGGGTGCGGCGATGAGTCCGATCGCCATCGCCGCGACGCACGCTGCCGCACTTCTGCGCACTCGTCCCCCCAAGGTCGCCGGGCGGCGCCATATTAGGCGGCGCCCTATTCGGTGGTCACCCGTGACGGTTCCCACTCTGTCCGAGGTCGTCGCCGGAGACAGCCTCCATCCCGGGCCCGTCATCGTGCTCGGTAGGGGGTAGCGGACCCCCTGACGTGCCCTCAGGGACACGAGTTCACGCGCAAGGGGGTGGTATCTCCCGGACATAGGAGACATACTCCACGAATTGCTTGTCCGCGATTTGGAGGTCCCCATGGCTGTTCCCACTCGCTCCGAGGTCGAAGCGATCATCGCTGAGCGCATCGCCGCCGACCCCGCCTACCGCGAAACCCTGCTGGCCGACCCGCGCGCCGTACTGTCCGAGGTCGTCGGATTCGACATCCCCGAGAGCGTCCAGGTCGTCCTGCACGAGGAATCTCTCACCCAGATCCATCTCACCGTCCCCGCAAGTGAGAATCTCAGTGACGCCGACCTGGAACTCGTCGCCGGCGGTGCGGATTTGTGGGCGTCTAATTGCGGGGTTTTTTGCTGTGATGGGTAGCTGATGTGTGGGTGGGCGTGGTGGTCCCACCCACCCGTAGTTGTGGTGCACGGTGTGGGTGGTGCGCGCGCGGGTGTTCATTGACCTGGGTACCCCGTGTGCCACCGGCAACACCGCCCATCGGCATCAACTCGCCGGCGGACTGAGTCGCTCGGCGGCGACGTCTCGAGCGATGTCGAGGAAGCGCGCGACCGCGGGAGTGCGCCGCTGCTCGGGCTCGAGCGCGAGCACGATCGACCGGGGAGCTATGGGGGGCTCCGTCGGGAGGACGACCACCTCGGGATCGGTGAGATCGACGGCGAGCTGAGGCATGATCGCGGCCCCCATGCCGTTGCGGACCATGGCCTGCTTCGCACCGTTGTCGTTCGTGCGGAAGGCATAGGTCGTCGTGATCCCGGCATCCCTGAGGTGCTGGTCGATGTACGCCTGCGATGTCCCCACGTGCTCTCCGATGAGGCCGAGGTCGGTGATCTCTCGAAGAGTCACGGAATGCGCTCCGACATAGGGGTCCCGGCGTGGCAGCACGGCGACGAAGGGGTCGGTGCCGAGGTCCACGAGGTCGATGGAGGTGTCGTGGACCGGACCGGCGAGAAATGCGACGTCGATGTCGCCTGAGTGAAAGCGATCGATGAGCACGGAGTTCTCATCCTCCTCGATCGCGCGCATGATGAGACCCGGGATTTCTCGGCGCACCCGCCCGACGATGTCGGGGAGGAGTTCGACCGCGACGCTTTGGAAGGTGCCGATGATGAGTCGGCCCCCTGTGCCAGCGGCGATGTCGGCGATCTCCTCCCGCGCGGCGTCGAGGCGGTCGAGGATCACCTCGGCGTGGCTCAGCAGGGCGCGACCGACCGGGGTGAGGATGACCGGCTTCGGCCCGCCTGGGCGCTCGAACACCGGGCTGCCCACGAGAGCCTCGAGGCCGGCGACTTGTTGGCTGATAGCCGCCTGGGAGTAGCCGAGGATGTCGGCGGCGCCCCGGAAGGTCCCCTCCTCGGCTACGGCGCGCAGGGCTTCAAGGTGTCGTACCTCGTAGCGAGGGGGACCGAAAGGCATGACATAAGCATAAGCGATCGACACGATGAGAATTCATCGCTTTACGTGATGGAATCGGCGACCTACTCTCGTGGTGTCGGCACTTCCCCCGACGACACCGAGCTCGCGCAGGAACCGAGCACACGAAGGAGTAGTCATGACCCTCACCCGCACCTCTCTCGAGGGCTTGGCCCGCCGCGTCGCGGAGTCCGGCCTCACCGCCGCGGCCCCCGGCGACCTCGATGTGCTGGCCGAGACGGCCGAGGTCATCGGGCTCAACCCCGTCCTCGCCGAGGTCCTCGTGGATCCGTCGGAGCCGATCGTGGCCCGCGAGCGCGCTTTCAGCCTCATCGCCTGCGCCGTCTCCGGCCAGGTCCGCGGCGGAGTTGCCCTCGCTGCCTGATTCCCAACGTGCGAAAGCGCCTGTCATCCTGCTCGGATGGCAGGCGTTTTCGATTCCGAGATCGCAGCATGGCTTGCCGCATACCCCGCTCCCGACATCGACTACCGCGATGTTGAGGCCGTGCGGGCACTCACGGCGCGCTACATGGCCGAGCACGGCGGCCCAGCACCGCGGTGGCCGCGCGATGACGTGCAGATGGAGTCGATCGAGATCGGTGGCGTGGATGCTCTGATGTGGCGACCGCGCGATGCCACCGAGCCACTTCCCGTGGTCCTCGCATTCCATGGCGGTGCCTTCATCGTCGGCGGTCCACTCGGGGCAGAGAGGATCGCCGTACCTCTCGCCGCCGAGCACGCCGTATGCACGGTGAGCATCGCCTACCCGCTCGCACCCGAGCATCGAGCTCCGGTGGCGCGTGACGCCGCCCGGGCGGTGCTGGCGGCTATCCACGGCCTGCCCGGCGTCGATGCGGAGCGAGTCGCCGTTCATGGCTCCAGCGCCGGGGCATCGCTTGCCGCAGGCCTAGCCCTGTTTGCCCGCGACATCGGCGTTTGCCTGGCCCTGCAGTCCCTCTCATGCCCGGCACTGGACTCCCTCACGCCCCACGCTGCCGACTCGGGGCATTCGATGCAGGGCCTGTCTCCCACCCTCACGCGCCATTCCGTGGTGGCGATGTGGGAGCACTATCTCGGTGGCCAGCAGCCCCATGCACCTGAGCTGCGCTACGCCGTACCGGCCCTGGCAGAGGATCTCTGCGGGGTTGCCCCTGCGCACATCACTGTCGCCGAGTACGACGTCCTGCGCGACGAGGCATTGGACTACGCACGAAGGCTTGCCGCTGCTGCTGTGCCAGTGGAGGTGGATCTTGTGCCGGGCACCGTGCACGGATTCGACGGACTGCTGCCGGACTCCGGTGTCGCCCGTGAGGCGATCTCACGTCAGGTCAGTGCGCTGGCGACCGCCCTGCAAGCCTGACGTGTCAGGAGGGTGTGGGTGATGGCGTCGGAATGATCGTCGTGGGGCAGTTGGACGAGAAGAACCCCTCCACGACGTCGACGCTGTCCACGAACGCGGGATCCCCGAACTGTGTCTCCGCCTCCACAGCGAGGGGAGGGAGATCGCCGTTGCCGCTGATGACGTCACGCACGCGGTCGGCGAAGCGCTGAGAGACGGCCACGAATCCCTGCGCTTCCTGCGGCAGGCCGGGGAGCTGGTCGACGATCGCCCGGGCCGATATGCCGAATTCCGCTGCGGCGGCTCCCGCCGTGCCGGCGTCTGAGGACTCGAGAGCAGTGGCCATTTCGCGGAACGCCACCGAATAGTCGGCGATGGATGTGGCAGCTGACGCGCAGTCGATGGAGATGTTGTCGGCCGGAGACAAAGTGGAGGCGGAGCCCCCGCATCCCGTGACTGCCAGGGCCGTGAGCCCCGCAGCGATGGCCACCCGCATCACCCGTTCACTCTAGGCGTGGGCGTGTGCCAAGGCGACATCAGGACGTCAGACTTCACGCATTCCGCCCCGCACCCGGGGTCAACGGCCTAGGGTTGAGGGGTCTCGTCCCGCCTACCACCGGAGCCACCGTGTCTGACATGTCGATCCCCGCCGGCCCCCCGAAGGACTACACCGCCCTCGCCATCATCGGCACGATCCTGAGCGCCTGCACGTCCTGCATCGGCCTCATCACCGGGATCATCGCCATCGTCCAGAACAACAAGGCGAAGAACCTCTACGCCGCGGGCGATGTCGCGGGTGCCTACTCGGCAGCCAACACCGCCAAGATCCTGCTCATCGTGACCTGGGTTCTCGTCGTGGTCGGCGTGATCTTCAGCGGCGGGCTCTGGATCTCGGGCAACTACCCCGGCCTCGGCTAGACCCTCGGGTCGCCGAGGTCCTCGCCCCGCGGGACCATAGGGCGGTGACCTCCGCAGACATCCTCGTCGTCGGCGCCGGGCCTGCGGGCTCGGCCGCCGCGGCATGGTGCGCCCGGGCGGGGCTCGACACGGTCCTCCTCGACGCCGAGGAGTTCCCCCGCGACAAGCCCTGCGGCGACGGCCTCACCCCCCGCGCCATCGCCGAGCTCACCGCCCTCGGTCTCGGCCCCTGGCTCGAGGGCCGCGCCCGCAATCGCGGGCTGCGCGCCGCCGGTTTCGATCAACTGCTCTACCTCCCCTGGCCGGGAGGCAACCTCCCCGACTACGGCGGTGCAGCACCGCGCCTGGAACTTGATCACGCCATCCGTCAGGTCGCGCTCGACTCGGGAGCCCAGGCCATCGAAGGTGCGCGCGCGGTCGACGTCACGCGCGACGGCGACCGAGTCACGTCCGTGACCGTCAAGACGCGCGACGGCGTACGCGAAATCGCCTGTCGGCGACTCATCGTCGCCGATGGCGCTCGCTCGCAGCTCGGCCGCGTGCTCGGCCGCGAGTGGCATCGCGACACGGCGTACGGCGTGGCCGCGCGCGGCTACATCAAGTCCGGCCGCAGCGATGACGAGTGGATCTCCTCGCACCTCGAGCTCCGCGGTGAGGACGATCGCATCCTTTCCGGGTACGGCTGGATCTTCCCCCTCGGCGATGGTGAGGTGAATATCGGCGTGGGCACGCTGGCCACCGCGCAGCGACCGGCCGACATCAACCTCCGCTCGCTGCTCAACTACTACGCCGACACCCAGCGAGACGACTGGGAGCTTCACGATGACGTGCGCGCCCCCTGGTCGGCACTGCTCCCCATGGGTGGCGCAGTGAGTGGCGTCTCGGGACCCAACTGGCTGCTCATCGGCGACGCCGCCGGCTGCGTGAATCCCCTCAATGGCGAGGGCATCGACTATGGGCTCGAGACGGGGCATCTCGCCGCGCAGGTCATCACCTCGCGCGGGCCGAGCTATGACCTCTCGACGATCTGGCCCGGCTTGCTGCGCGAGAGATACGGCGAGGCCTTCTCCATCGCGCGCCGACTCGCGGGTCTCATCACGGTGCCGGGGCTGCTCCCGACACTCGGTCCGATCGGCATGCGTTCGCAGATCCTCATGACCATCGCGCTGCGCGTCATGGGCAACCTCGTCACTCCTGAGGACCGAGACGCCACCGCACGCCTGTGGCGCACCGCCGGCCGCGCATCCGTGCGCCTCGACGATCGCCCACCCTTCAGCTGATGACCACGGTCGCGGTCACAGGAGTCTCCGGCTTCATCGGTGATGCCATCGCGCGGCGCTACGCCGATGCCGGTGCGACGGTGCGGGGACTTGATCGCCGGCTCCCCGATCCCTCCGATCCGCTCACACCTGACGCCGACCCGCGCGTGGAGTACGTGACGGGTGACGTCACACGCCCGGCCGACCTACGACGGCTCGTCGCGGGCGCGGACATCGTCATCCACACCGCGGCCATCGTCGCGGAGTCAGGTGATTGGGGTGACTTCGACCGCGTCAATGCCCAGTCGCCCCGATGGGCGGCGCTCGCCGCCCGCGATGCCGGTGCGCGCTCCTTCGTGCACCTGTCGAGTGTCATGGTGCACGGCTTCGACTTCCCGCACGGCGTGGCCGAGGACGGCCCCCTCAACCACGCGGCCAATCCCTACTGCGCTACCAAGATCCGCGCGGAACACCTCCTGCGCGACCTCGATAGTCCTGGCGAGTTCGCCGTCCACATCATCCGGCCCGGAGATGTCTACGGCCCCTTCTCGACCCCGTGGATCGTGCGACCGGTGCAGCACATGCGCGAGCGCACCTTCCTCTACGTCTCGCCATCGGCGATCAACCACGTCTACATCGACAATCTCGTGGATGCCATCGAGGTCGTGGTGGCCGCAGGAGATGAGTGGAGCGGCGTACCCGTCACGGCGACCGACGGTGTCGCGACGCCGGCGAAGGAGTTCTACGGTTACTACGCCGATCTGCTTGGCCTGCGCTTCGCCCCGACTGTGCCGGGGTGGCTGGCGGAGCCGACAGTCGGCGCCCTGGCGGCTGCGCTCCCGGAGGGTCTGCGGCGGCGCCTCGACCTTGACCGCCAGTCGATCAGGTACCTACGCCGTCGCGGTGCCTACGACACATCCAGGCTCCGAGGGCTCGGCTGGCGGCCTCGGGTCACCCTTGCCGAGGGACGCGAGCGGACTGCGGCGTGGCTGCGAGAGGTGGGACTGCTCCCGGCGACGTAGGGTCGAGGCATGCAGCTTCGCCAGTCGCTCACCCCGGGTCGCCGAGGGATGCTCGTACGGCTCACCGCGGAGGAGGGGCGACGCCCCGCTCTGCTGGATGCGCTGCACCGCTACAGCGATGGACTTGATGAGGAGCCGGGCACGGAGCTCTTCATCGTGCACCTGGATCCCGACGATGCCAATGTCGTGTGGCTCTACGAGATCTTCCATGACGACGAGGCGCAGAATGAGCATCGTGCGGCTGAGGGCTTCGCGCAGTTGATGACCGAGTTGCCCGACGTCCTGGGTGCACCACCCGCCATCCTGCGACTCGATCCGCTGCGCATGTCCCTCCAGGAACAGGTGCTCAGCGAGGACCTGACCCTCTAGCGGGCGTGTCGCCCGGAGGAGACTGGTCCCGTGAAGCGCATCACCGTCGAGCAACTCAAGACCGTCCTGGCGCACCTGCCGCCCAACCCGCGCATCATCTCCTCGGGCAACTTCGCCACTCCGCACACCCTGCTGCGCGTCGTCGATGAGCAGGTGCCCGAATACACACTGCACATGCTCAACGCCCAGCCGGGTATCCCGGATCGCGAGGGCGTGACCTACGAGACGTGCTTCGTCGGGCCCGCGATGCGCCACTCGCCGCGCCTGCGATACATCCCGAGCCGGCTGAGCCTCGTGCCCGTGCTCTATCGAGGCCAACTGCGGCCGGATGCCGTGATCGTCCACGCGTCCGACCCTCGCTACGACACCGTGAGCCTCGGCATCGAGGTCAATGTCATGCCCGCGGCGATCGAAGAGGCTCGCGCGCTGGGTGCACCCGTGATCGTGCAGGCAAATCCGCAGATGCCCTATACCTACGGCGACGGTCAGCTCTACGACACCGAGATCGACTATCTGGTCGAGGTGGATGAACCCATCACCGAAGCCGCTCCGCGGGAGCCCTCGGAGATCTCGCAGCAGATCGGCGACCTCATCGCCGCGCAGGTGCTCGATGGCTCCACGTTGCAGCTCGGCATAGGAGATGTGCCTGACG
>CAJBMR010000115.1 GCA_903954205.1 uncultured bacterium
CAGAGCAGCACGATGACGTACCACTCCGGGGTCACGCCTGGACCCTCCAGGCGAGCACGACCTCCAGCACATCGCCCAGGCGCTCCACGACGGCATCGGGCGTCACATCGATGTCGACCGCCTGATCACCTAGCCGGGAGTGCGGGATGAGGATCGCGCGCATACCCACCTGCTGCGCACCGTGTACGTCGTCCCACGGGCGATCGCCGACGAAGACCGTGCGCTCGGGCGTCGAGCCGACAGCCACGATCGCCGCGCGGAAGGCATCGGCGTGCGGCTTCGCGCAGGGGATCTCGCTCGAGTAGATGGCGGCGTCGATGAACGGGGCAAGGCCGTCGCGGGAGAAGACCGCCTCGTGGTGCCAGCGCGGCCAGAGGGTGTTGGAGAGCACACCGATGCGCAGTCCCGCATCGCACAAGGCGCTCAGGAGGTCGCGCGCATCCGGATCGGCGAGCGTGTGCGGATCCCACCCCTCGAGGTAGGCCGCCAGCGCCGGCCCGTGGCGGTCATCGTCCGTGTCGACCCCGCAGGAGGCGAAGACGTGATCGAGGGTCCCGGTGCCGTTGGCTCCGCGGGAGGCCTGCTGCTCACGCCACAGCGCCACCTCGGCCGCCGCCAGGCGGGCGGCAAGGGTCGCATCCGTGGGCTCGTAGACGACGGCGTACGCCGACCACTGCTCGACCAGGTCGATGTCATGCCACGGGGTGAGGGTGCCACCCCAGTCGAAGACGACCGCGTCGACGGTCATGCACGGACGAGGTCGACGAGGCGATCGGCAATCTCACCGGCCGGCACGTCGACCGAGTCGCCCGATGCCCGGTCGCGCAGTTCGACCACGCCGTCGGCGAGGCGCTTGCCCACCACCACGATGGTGGGGACGCCGATGAGCTCGGCGTCGTTGAACTTCACACCGGGCGAGACACCACGTCGGTCATCGAGGAGCACGCGCACACCTGACTTGTCGAGTGATCCCGCGAGTCTCTCGGCCTCCTCGAACGGCGCATCGTCCTTGCCCGTCGCCACGATGTGCACGTCGGCGGGGGCCACGGCCCTCGGCCAGACGAGCCCCTTGTCGTCGTGATGCTGCTCGGCAATGGCGGCAACAGCGCGCGAGACACCCAGGCCGTAAGACCCCATCGTCACCGTGACCTGCTTGCCGTTCTCATCAAGGACGGTGAGGCCGATGGCCTCGGCGTACTTGCGGCCGAGCTGGAAGATGTGGCCGATCTCGATGCCGCGCGCGATCTCGATATCGGCGCCGCAGCGGGGGCAGGGGTCGCCCTCGATGATCTCCACGGCCTCGATCTCGCCATCGACATCGAAGTCGCGTCCGCGGACGAGTCCGTAGACGTGACGACCCTTCTCATTCGCACCGGTGATCCATGCCGTGCCGACGGCGACGCGGGGGTCGACGAGGTAGCGGATGTTGCCCTCGCCACCGAGTGCGCCCGGGCCGATGTAACCCTTGACGAGCGCGGGGTACTTCGGGAAGTCGTCCTCTTCGAAGGGGCGGAGTGCGACCGGATGCAGCGCGGCCTCGAGACGCTTGACGTCGACCTCGCGATCGCCGGGGACACCGATCGCCAGTGGCGCGCTCGTGCCGTCGGGGTAGTCCGCCATGAAGACGACGTTCTTGAGCGTGTCGGCGGCGGTCCAGTCGCGATCGGGGTGGCGGATCTCGGGCCGGGTGTTGGAGACCTCCACGAGCGTGGCGATCGTGGGGGTGTCGGGGGTGTCGTGCACCTGGGCCGCGGGGAGCCCGGTGGCGTCGCGCGCGGGCATCGCAGGGCTGACCATGGCCTCGACGTTGGCGGCGTAATCGCAGGCGGTGCAGCGCACGTAGGTGTCCTCGCCCGAATCCGTCGGTGCTAAGAACTCCTCGCTCTGCGAACCACCCATGGCACCGGACTGCGCAGACACGATGACGAAGTCCAGCCCGAGCCTGCCGAAGCAGGAGATGTAGGCGTCACGGTGGCGCAGGTAGGAGCGCTCGAGACCGGCGTCATCGACGTCGAAGGAGTAGGAGTCCTTCATGACGAACTCGCGCCCGCGCAGGATGCCCGCGCGCGGCCGCGCCTCATCGCGGTACTTCGTCTGGATTTGGTAGATGATCAGCGGCAGGTCCTTGTAGGAGGAGTACTCCCCCTTCACCATGAGCGTGAACATCTCCTCGTGCGTGGGGCCGAGCAGGTAGTCGCCACCCTTGCGGTCCTGCAGCCGGAAGAGGTTGTCGCCGTACTCCTCCCACCGATTCGTGCGCTCGTAGGGCTCGCGCGGCAGCAACGCTGGGAAGTGCACCTCCTGGAAGCCCGCCTCGTCCATCTCGTCGCGCACGATGGCTTCGATGTTGCGGTAGACGAGGTAGCCCAGCGGCAGCCAGGAGAAGACTCCCGGTGCCACGCGGCGGACATAGCCCGCGCGCACGAGCAGCCGATGGCTGGGCACCTCCGCATCGGCAGGGTCGTCACGGAGGGTGCGCACAAAAAGGGTCGACATCCGCAGCAGCACGGGCTCACCCTAGTCAGGCGGCCGAGGGGATCAGAGCAGGACGGTCGCGAACTCCCCGGCAGCCCGGAAGCCGACCGCTTCGTAGCAGCGGCGGGCGACGGCGTTGTAGTCGTTGACGTAGAGGCTGACGATGGGGGCGACCCGCTGGCGGGCAATTTCCGCGACAGCGGCCACGCCGGGCTCGCTCAGTCCCTGCCCGCGGCGGTCAGGTGCGACCCACACGCCCTGGATCTGGCAGGCGCGAGTCGATGCAGCGCCGATCTCGGCCTTGAAGACCACGCGCCCGTTGTCGATCCGCGCCAGTGCGCGCCCCGCCTGCACGAGCTCGGCCACGCGCGCCCGGTACGCCGCCCCGGCACCACCCGACACCGGCGAGATGCCGACCTCCTCGGTGAACATCGCGATGCAGGCAGGCACGAGCAGATCGGTCTCCTGGGGACGCACAGCACGAACGCCGGGATCGGGCGCTACCGACGGTGCCCGGTCGAGCGCGAGCAGTGGCTGGCGGGCGCGCACCTCGCGCGCGGGACCCCACGCCCCATCGAGGAGTCGCCACAGATCGAGGACCTCCTCCGACGGTCCCACAAGGGAGGAGCCCCTGCGGCCCCCGCGGCGCAGTCGATCGGCCAGGATCCGGCGAGCGGCGTCGTCAGTGGCGATCGGGACGACGTTGGCTCCGAGGTGAAGTGCTGCGACACATCTGCCACCGCGTTCCACGATCCAGAAGTCCGAGGCGAGGCTGTGCCGACGACCACCCGAGCGAATCTCATCGAGGCGAGATGCGACGAAGCAGTGGGCGATGGGATCGGCGTCGAGGAGTCGATCAAGATCGGGCAGGTCCCTGAACTCCAGGGGCCGCACAAGGCCGTCGCGCTCAGCTGACGGTGACGACGGGATCGCCGGCGCTGTCATCACCCATCTCCTCGGCCAGCTTCATTGCCTCCTCGATGAGCGTCTCGACGATCTGGTGCTCGGGCACGGTCTTGATCACTTCACCGCGGACGAAGATCTGGCCCTTGCCATTGCCGGACGCGACACCGAGATCGGCCTCGCGAGCCTCACCGGGGCCGTTGACGACGCAGCCCATGACCGCGACACGCAACGGCACCTCGAGGCCCTCGAGACCTGCGGTGACCTGTTCGGCGAGCGTGTAGACGTCGACCTGAGCGCGACCGCAGGAGGGGCAGGAGACGATCTCGAGTCCGCGCTGGCGCAGGTTGAGCGACTCCAGGATGCCGATCCCTACCTTGACTTCCTCGACGGGAGGCGCCGAGAGGGAGACGCGGATGGTGTCGCCGATGCCCTGCGAGAGCAGGGCGCCGAAGGCTACGGCGGACTTGATCGTGCCCTGGAAGGCAGGGCCGGCCTCGGTGACCCCGAGGTGCAGGGGATAGTCGCATTGGGCAGCGAGCAGACGGTAGGCCTGCACCATGACGACCGGGTCATGGTGCTTCACCGAGATCTTGATGTCACCGAAGCCGTGCTCCTCGAAGAGCGACGCCTCCCACAGCGCGGACTCGACCAGCGCCTCGGGCGTCGCCTTGCCGTACTTCTCCAGAAGGCGCTTGTCGAGCGAGCCGGCGTTGACGCCGATGCGGATCGGCGTGCCCGTGTCGTTGGCCGCCCGCGCGATCTCCTTGACTTTGTCGTCGAACTGCTTGATGTTGCCGGGGTTGACGCGCACGCCCGCGCATCCCGCCTCGAGTGCCGCGAAGACGTACTTCGGCTGGAAGTGGATGTCGGCGACCACGGGGATGCCGGACTTGCGTGCGATCTGGGGCAGTGCATCGGCGTCGTCCTGACTGGGCACTGCCACGCGCACGATCTGGCAGCCGGCGGCGGTGAGCTCCGCAATTTGCTGGAGGGTGGCATTGACATCCGACGTCAGCGTGGTCGTCATGGATTGCACGCTCACCGGCGCGTCGCCCCCGACCTTGACGGGGTGCGTGGGGTGCCGCAGGAGGAGCTGCCGGGTCACTCGACGCGGAGCCAGGGTGGGCGGGGGCGCGGCAGGCAGGCCCAGGTCGATGCTCACCCCGCCAGTATCCCCGACTCTGGAGCGGGCGACATCCCGGCGTCAGCCCAGGGTGATCGGCTTGACCAGGTCGGCGAAGATCACGATCGCGCCCACCACGACCAGCGAGACCGCCACCACGTAGGCGACCGGCATCAGCCGGGCTACGTCGACGGGCCCCGGATCGGGCTTGCGCCGCACACGAGCCCACTGCCGGCGAGTGCCTTCGTAGAGCGCCCCGGCCACATGCCCGCCGTCGAGCGGCAGGATCGGCAGCAGGTTGAAGAGGAAGAGGAAGAGGTTGAGGGAGGCTGCCAGGCCGAGGAATATCGCGAGCTTGGCCTCGACCGGCTCCCCGGATGCGACGACCTCGCCGCCGAGGCGACTCACTCCGACGACGCTCACCGGACTATCGATCTGACGCTCGCCACCACCCACGAGGGTCTCCGTGACAAGTTCGTAAACGCGCACGGGCAGCGACACGAGCGCCACCGCCGAGCG
>CAJBMR010000116.1 GCA_903954205.1 uncultured bacterium
CCGGCGGCAGGGAGGCGACCTTCGTCTACTCCGATCTCGCAGCAGCGCTCAAGCCCCGCTGGTACGTCCTCGGGACGCGTGGGGCCATCACCGGCGACTGGAGGCGTGAATCCGTGCTGTCCCGCAACGCGATCGGCACGCTGCACGAGGACCTCTTCGCTCCGGCCGACGCGCCTCCGCACGTCAAGGTTCACTCGGCGGACGGCGATGTCACCGATCTCGCCTTCCGGGAGGTCGAGCCCCACCCCTTCCATGCTGACCTCTCCCTGTGGCTGCACTACGGACTCTCGCCTCGCGTTCGCGGCGAGCAGTCGCGGAGGGTTATCGCGATGCTCGAGGCAGCCGAGGAGTCGGCACGCATGGGCGGGCTCCCGGTGAAGCCGTCATGACGTCGACGCGCTGGGGCCTGCTGGGTGCTGGATGGATTTCCCGGCGAGCCATCGCACCCGCCATGCACAGCGCCCATGGCGCCACCCTGGATCTCGTCGCGGCGCGCGATCTCGGTCGAGCCGCCTCATTGAGTCCACGCCGCGCAGCCGTGGACGACTACGCCGCCGTGATCGACGATCCGCAGATTGATGCGGTCTACATCGCCCTCTCCAACGACGGACACCTGCCATGGGCTGAGCGCGCACTTGCGGCGGGCAAGGCCGTGCTCTGCGAGAAGCCCCTCGGCCGCACCGCTGAGGAAGCCCGCCGCATGCGCGCGGCCGCCGACACGTCCGGCGGATTCCTCGTCGAGGCCACGTGGAACCTGTGGCACCCCCGCACGGCACGGGCTGCGGCTCTGCTGGCCAGCGACGCGATTGGCGCTGTGACGGGCGTGCGCGGGGCCTTCGTCTTCGACGGGGTGGACGAGGGCAACTACCGCTTGGATCCGCAGCTCGGCGGGGGTGCCCTGCTCGACGTGGGCTGCTATCCCCTCACCGGAGCGGCTTGGGCGACGAAAGCAGCGGACGTGCAGGTCCAGTCTGCCGAGATGGTCACCGGCGGTCTGGGGGTCGATCTCACCACGGCCGCGACTCTCACGCTGGGCGGGATCCCGGTCGAGGTGCGCGCGAGTTTCATCGAGACCGCCTACGAGTCCCTCACCATCGAAGGCCGTCACGGGATCATCGAGTTCACCGGAAACGACACCTACACGTCCTGGCTTCAACCCAGTGCCCTTCGCATCAGGGATCGTGACGGCGAGAGGGTTGAGCATTTTGCTCCCGTCGACCCCTACAGACTCATGATCGAGTCCGTCTCCGCCGCGATCCGCGGCGATGGCGGCTGGACACCCGACCCGCAGTGGTCGCTCACGGTTGCCGACGCCATGGACGCGATTCTCGCCAGGGGCCTGCGACCCTGACGGGGTGGCCTCGCCCTCCTGGGCATCAACCCATACGAGTAGCGCGCCCCTGGCCCTCGTGCCCCGCGCGACCTGGCAGGGTGTGCGCATGTCCGACGCGGTTGGCCCCTCTGAATCACCCGTTCTCGTTGAGGTGCGCGGTCACGTCGCCGTGATCACCCTGAATCGCCCCGACCGTCTCAACGCCATCACCTCGCAGATGGGAGCGGCGTATGCCCGCGCCCTCAGGGATGCGGACGCGGACCCGGAGATCCGCGTGGCTGTCGTCACCGGGTCCGGGCGGGGCTTTTGCTCCGGTGCGGATCTCTCGGTGCTCGCCCAAGGTCCGGAGGCGCTCGACGGGTTCGTCTCGGAGACAGCGTGGGAGGACCTCCCCACAGGGGCCCTGGAGGTGAGCATCCCCGTCGTGATGGCGGTCAACGGTCCGGCCGCAGGACTGGGATTCGTCATCGCGCTCACGGGAGACATCTGCCTGGCTTCACCGACCGCCCGTTTCATCTCCGCGTTCAGTCGCCTGGGGCTGGTGGCGGAATACGGCGTGGCCTGGCTCCTCCCCCGAATGATCGGGAGGCAGCGCGCTGCCGAGATTCTCCTCAGCGGTCGATCCGTCGATGCCGCAGAGGCAGAGCGCATCGGACTCGTGCAAGGGGTGCACGACGACGTCCTCGAAGCGGCCCTGGACTGGGCCACAGACGTCGCCACGAATTGCTCGCCCCATTCACTCGCGACCATGAAGCGTCAACTCACTCAAGCCGACCACGCCGACCTGCATCACAGCATCGAGCAGAGCCTGCGCCTCATGCGCGAGTCTTTCCGCGGCGCCGATCTGGCCGAGGCGCTCGTGGCGAAGGCAGCGGGGCGTCCGCCGGAGTTCGGACCGGCCTAGTCGAGTTGGCCGGCGTAAGCCAGCGCGAGCCGCACCAGTCGTCCCTGGCCGCCCGTCATCTGCACCTGGAAGGACTCCGACGCAGCCTCCTGCGGCGACACCCAGGTGAGGTCGAGTGACTCCTGACTGGGTGCGCAATCGCCATCGCACGGGACGACGTATGCAAGGCTCACGGCGTGCTGGCGGGGGTCGTGGTAGCCCGTAACCGAGGGGTCCGGGAAGTACTCAGCGACGGTGAAGGGGGCAGGATCCAGGGGCAGGCGTGGCAGCGCCACGGGGCCCAGATCCTTCTCGATATGGCGCAGCAGCGCCTCACGCAGCCGCTCCCCGTAAAGCACACGCCCGGAAACAAGGGCACGGCTGATCGACCCGTCCGGCATGGCACGCAGGAGGAGTCCCACAGAGGTGATCGACCCGAGGGGATCCACCCGCACGGGCACAGCCTCGACGTAGACGATGGGCAGGCGCTCACGGGCCTGTTCCAACTGCTCTGAGCTCAGCCAGGAGTCACGGATATCGAGCATGTCGCTCATCGTTCGGCCTTTCGATCCTGGGCGGGCCGCCCGTCTCCGGTGCGGCGATTCGGCGGTGCGCCTACGCTGTCGCCATGCCGACTGTAGAGCCACAGCGCCCTGACGGGGTGCCCTACCCCGTTGCTAGCTCGGATGCCGAGTGGCAGTCCCGTCTTTCCCCCACGGAGTACGCCGTCCTGCGCGAGGCGGGCACGGAGCCTGCCTGGTCCGGTGAGTACGTCGACACCAAGCAGTCGGGAACCTACGGTTGCCGCGCCTGCGGCGCAGAACTCTTTCGCTCGGACACCAAGTTCGACTCCCATTGCGGGTGGCCCTCGTTCTTCACCCCTCTGGCCGGAGACCGCGTCGTTGAGATCGTTGACCGCAGCCACGGCATGGTCCGCACCGAGGTGAGGTGTGCCTCCTGCGGCAGCCACCTCGGGCACGTCTTCGAGGGCGAGGGCTACGCAACCCCCACCGACCTGCGCTACTGCATCAATAGCGTCTGCCTCGTGCTCGACGCAGACGCTCCTGACGCGGCGTCTCCCTAGCCGCCCCTAGGGGCTATCCCCGCGCCCCGCCTGAGCCTTGAGCACCCGCGGCGTGGGAGCGCCGACCGGCTCCTCGCCCGACGTAACCTGACAGGGTGACCAGTGGCGAAGAGTCCTTCGACCGCGCGCTGGCGAGCCTGCGGGCCGTGCGCTTTCGCCCTGAACTCACCATCGACGAGGGCCCTGCCCCCCAGCGCCTCGCCCCCCACGCCGTAGCCCTGACCGCCGACTTCATCGAGGACGACGAGGAGCTTGCCTCAGGCAGGTTCGTCCTCCTCCATGACCCCGACGGAGTCGATGCGTGGGAGGGCCATTTCCGTGCCGTGGTCTTCCTCCGCGCCACGCTGGAGCCCGATCTGGCGACCGATCCCCTTCTCACGGGCGTCGCCTGGGCCTGGCTCCTGGAGGCTCTCGAGGCGGAGGGCGGGCCCCGTGCGGCCCTCGGCGGGACCGTGACCCGTGTGATGAGCGAGTCCTTCGGAGCACTGGGCGAGCGTGATGTGACGGGCTCCATCGAGATCCGGGCCTCCTGGACTCCTCTCGGAAATCCCGACGACATGGGCCTTGAGACACAGGCCTGGGCCGCCGCGCTGGCGCAGGCCGCCGGACTCCTCCCTCTGCCCCCCGGGGTTTCGGCACTCGTGCAGCCGCGCCGGGCCACCTGAGTCGCCGGCGTGGACTCACCTGCCGACTCGCCGGGCGACACCCCCGAGCTCCCCCTTGCCGAGCCCCTCAACCCCGTGGAACTGCTCCAGGGCCTCCCCGAGGTCGTGACGACCGACGAGGGCTTGCGCCAGGCGATCGACTCCCTCAGCCAGGGAGACGGTCCCGTGGCGGTGGACGCAGAGCGGGCTTCGGGCTTCAAATACGGGCAGCGGGCGTATCTCGTGCAGTTCTACCGACGGGGAGGCGGCACCTGGCTCGTCGACCCCACCGCCTTCGACGACCTGGTGTCGCTCTCGGAAGCACTGAACGACGCACCCTGGATACTCCACGCCGCGTCGCAGGACCTGCCGTGCATGCGCTAGGTGGGATTGGTCCCGCAGCACATCTTCGATACGGAGTTGGCCGCACGCCTGCTCGGTAGGGAGCGCGTGGGCCTTGGCCCGCTCGTGGAAAGCGAACTCGGCCTGCACCTCGCCAAGGGTC
>CAJBMR010000117.1 GCA_903954205.1 uncultured bacterium
ACGCGAGTGGTCACGTGCAACTAGCCCCAGTAGACGTGGACAAGGGTGCCGATGGGGATCTGGTCAAAGAGCCAGGACACGCCCTTGAGGTCGGCGACATTGACGCACCCGTGCGAGCCACCTCCGGGGTAGTAGCCGCTGGCCGCGAAGGTCGGCGAGTAGTGGACCGCGATGTCGCCGTTGAAGAACATCGCGTAGGGCATGGGTGCGCGCGGCTGGTCAGGTCCGTTGATGCCCGAGGTGGCGTAACGATCCTTGTAGTAGACGCGGTAGCTCCCGGTCGGCGTATCGAGGCCGGGTACGCCGAATCGCACGTCGAGAGTCTGCACGACCTTGCCCTTCAGGACGTAGCGCAGGAGTTTGGAGGTCTTGTCGATGCACAGGACCTGGCGCTCCGTCAGGCAGGACTTGGGCAGTTCGCCGACGTCATCACCCACCTTGTCGAGCATCTTCCAGGTGTCCTTGTTGATCTTGCCGTTGATGGGCAGGAAGAACTTGCGCTGGAAATCCTTGACGGCGGCCTTGGTCGACCGACCGAAGAAGTCGTTGTCGACCTCCTTGTTGCGCAGGTCGTAGCCGAGCCAATCGAGTCGGTACTGCGCCTTGTGGACCTCAGCTCCCCGGTCGCCGTAGATCAGGGGGAGATCGCCCGGGATGGGGGCGGCCGCGGCAGAGCCAATGCCCGTCCCCAGCGCGAGGGCAGCGATGAGCGTCGCGAGGAGGGCGATGCGGCGCTTCATGTCACTCCTGATCGTTCCAGCAGGCTGGTGGCCCACCGTACCCCGGATCAGGGCAGGATTGGGGGGTGACCGGTGAGCAGGAACGCATGGCTGACTGCGGTGACTACCGCTTCGGACCGGAGGAGGCCGGGCCCTGGTACCTCTGGGGTCCCTACCTCGCCGAGAGGGCCTGGGGCACCGTCCGCGAGGACTATTCCGATGACGGAGACGCCTGGCGCTACCTCCCCTACGACGAGGCTCGATCGCGGACCTTCCGCTGGAGCGAGGACGGCATCCTCGGCTTCTGCGACCTGCACCAGGACCTCGCCTTCTCCCTTGCCATGTGGAACGGCCGCGATAGCCATGTGAAGGACAGGTTCTTCGGCCTCGATGGCTGGCAGGGCAATCACGGCGAGGACGCCAAGGAGTACTGGTGGTACGACGATGCCACCCCCTCGCACGCATGGTTGCGTGCGCACTACCACTACCCGCAATCGGCATTCCCCTATGAGCAGTTGGTGTCCGTCAATGGTTCGCGCACGCGCCAGGATCCGGAGTTTGAGCTGCTCGACACCGGGGCCTTCGACGAGGACCGCTACTGGATCGTCGATGTTGCCTATGCGAAGAACGATCCGACCGACACGGCCATCCGCATCCGGGTCACGAATGCCGGACCTGACACCGACACTCTGCACCTGCTGCCCTCGGCGATCTTCCGCGACACGTGGTCCTGGGGGAAGGGTCGGCCCGTGCCGCAGTTCGCGCTGGATGCAGGCAGCATCATCGCCGATCACTGGCGACTGGGCACCTATCACCTCGATGCGGCATCGGCCTCGGATGGCACCGCGCCCGAGGCGCTCTTCTGCGACAACCGCACCAACACCCAGCGCGTCTTCGGCACTCCTCTCGACCGGCCCTATCCCAAGGACGGCATCAACGACTACGTCGTCCATGGCTCAGCAACCGTCAATCCTGACCATCAGGGCACGAAGTGCTCCTGGCACTACGCGCTCACGGTGCCGGCCGGCGAGACAGTGGAGGTGCGGCTGCGCCTGTGGTCGCCAAGCGAGGGTGACCACCCGGATCCTGGTTGGGCAGAGAGTCGCTTCGACGACCTCATGGCCCTGCGTCAGCGCGAAGCGGATGAGTTCTACGCCGGGCTCACGCCGCCACACGCCTCGGCCGATCAGGCAGACATCATGCGTCGCGCATTCGCCGGCATGATCTGGTGCAAGCAGTTCTTCCGGTACGACGTATCGCGATGGTTGGACGGCGATCCCACTGAGCCACCGCCTCCGCCGGGGCACGCACACTCCCGCAACATGCGGTGGCGCCATCTCGACGCCTATGACGTCATGTCGATGCCCGACTCATGGGAGTACCCCTGGTTCGCCGCGTGGGACCTCGCCTTCCACACCGTCGTCTTCTCGCATATCGATGCCGAGTACGCCAAGTACCAACTGCTGCTCATGCTCCGCGAGTGGTACATGCACCCCAACGGCGCGCTCCCGGCGTACGAATGGAACTTCGACGACGTCAACCCACCGGTCCACGCCTGGGCAGCTATCCGAGTCTTCGAGATCGACGGCGCTCGCGACCTGGACTTCCTCGCCCGCGTCTTCCAGAAGCTGCTCATCAACTTCACCTGGTGGGTCAACAAGGTGGATCGCGAGGGCAACAACGTCTTCGAGGGTGGCTTCCTCGGCCTGGACAACATCGGGCCGATCGACCGGTCGCACCTCCCCGAGGGTTACGTCATCGAGCAGGCGGATGGCACATCGTGGATGGCCTTCTATGCGCTCATGATGCTGCGCATGGCCATCCGGCTGGCACCCCATGACGATGCCTACGCCCCCATGGCGCTGAAGTTCCTGGAGCACTTCGCGACCATCACGGATGGCATGGCGGCCGTGGGCCTCTTCGACGCCGAGGACGGCTTCTTCTACGACCAACTCGTGCGCCCCGACGGCACCCGCGAGCCGATCCGGGTGCGCTCGCTCGTCGGCGTCATCCCGGTCCTCGCCGGAGCCTTCATCGATCAGGGTTCGCGATTCGCGGCGTCACCGCGCTATCAGCAGCGGCTCGCTGATTTCCTGCGCCGTCGTGGAGTCGACCACGATGCCAATGGGACGACGCACACCACCGGCTTCCTCCAGTTGCGGCATGACGATGACGGCAACAAGGCGCTGCTCACGGTGGTTGACCCCGACCGTCTGCGCCGCGTGCTCCTCGAGGTGCTGAGCGAGGACTCCATGCTGTCTCCGTACGGCCTCCGATCGGTGTCGAAGCGACTTGAGGGAGCGCCGTACCAGATCAACGTCGATGGTCAGGAGTACGGCATCGACTATGAGCCGGCCGAGTCCACGACGCCGATCTACGGCGGCAACTCCAACTGGCGCGGGCCCGTCTGGTTTCCCATCAATCACCTCGTCATCGAGGCCCTTGAGCGCTACTACCTCTACCTCGGTGATGACTTCACGGTGGAATGCCCGACCGGAAGCGGCGTGATGATGAATCTCCAGGAGGTCGCTGCGGAGATCAGGAGACGCCTCATCTCCGTCTTCGAGGAGGCACCGGACGGCACTCGACCGGTCTTCGGCGGATCGGAGCGCTTCCAGGATGATCCCCGCTGGCACGACCCCCTCTTCTACGAGTACTTCCATGGAGACAACGGCGCAGGGCTCGGAGCATCCCACCAGACCGGGTGGACCGGGCTCGTCGCCGATCTGATCATCGGCCGACGCGGCTAGGCGTTTTCGCTACGCCGTTTTCGATTGTGCGGCTGCGAGCGAGTGACATCGATACTCAGCCGCACAATTCGCCTATGTAGGCCCGTCAGGAAGCTCGAGCGGAGGTCGCCGCGATCACTTCTGCCATGACACCGGCAGGGTCGGAGACGATGCGCTCCCATGTGAATCGCAGCACGGTCCAGCCGCGCAGGGTGAGCATGTTCTGGCGTTTGCGGTCACGCTCGAAGGAGCGACGATCAGAGTGAAACGCACGACCGTCGACCTCTACGGCGATCATGAGATGGGGGTCGGCAAAGTCGATCTCGGCCAGCACCCGACCGTGCTCATCGCGCACGGCGTAGTTGGCGATCCACGTCCCGCGAGT
>CAJBMR010000118.1 GCA_903954205.1 uncultured bacterium
AGCGTGAGCGTCGCCTCCTCGGACTGATCGATCGCCTCAGGGGTCCACGCCCACGGGAACTGAGCCCCCGACTGCCACGCATCGACCTGATCCTCGTAGTTCGGATTGAAGGCGTGACCGCTGTTGCCGGTGAGGTTGACCCATGTGGAGTTGTCGAAGTTCGCCAGGTCGACCACCTGGCGCATGCTCGGCACCCAGGTGACCTCGAATCCCTCGCTCGGCGTCCACCCCGTCGCGTTGACGATGCCGCTGCCGCCCGCCGTGTCGATCGGGCCGCGATTGAAGAGCGCCTCGATTGGCGCGATACCCGAAGCGCCGAGCGTGCCGTGCTCGAGCAGGAGGTTGTGCAGGGCACCCCAGCGCCACGACGCAGGATCATCGCCCTGGAGCGAGACCATGTCCTGGTACGCCGCGTCGAGACTTGCTGTGACAACGGCATCACGCCCCTCGGTCTCGGCCGTGAGCGGGTCATCCCACCACGGGTCATCCGGGCGATCCCAGAGCGTGCGCATCACCTCGAAGAACTGGTCATCGCCGCTGGCCGAGGTGATCTCCGTGCCGGTCTTGGAGTCGAACATCCGCGTGATGATCTGGCGCCAGAAGGCATTGAAGTAGGCGGCGGGGGCCGAATCGATGCCCTGCTGGTAGTCCCAACCATCGAGCAGGGCCATACCGGCGCGTGTCGCTGCCTGCACCGGCATGTCAGCAATGCGCGGGACGAGGAAGTCTGCGTTGGAATTCCAGCTGTCCATCTGCAGCGCCTGCATGTCGGCGATGGTGAAGGCGCGCCCTTCCTCGATCTGCGCGGTCAGCAGGTCGACGATGCGCGGGCTGCGCGCGCCGTAGGACCAATCGTCAGTGATGAAGTAGGGATACTCCGGGCCGATAACCGCCTGGTTGGCGGTGACGATCCACCCCTCCGGCGGGTTGTAGGCCCACGGCAATGCCTCGAAGGGGATGTGCCCATTCCAGCCGAGCTCACTGGACCAGCCGGGCACGGGCCACTTGCCGTCATATCCCTCGCGGATGGGGATGCGGCCGGGCATCTGGTAGCCGATATTGCCGTCGACGTCCGCGTAGAGGAGGTTCTGCGCGGGCACCTCGAGGATGGATGCCGCCTCGCGGAAGGCCGCGAAGTCCTGGGCGCTGTTAAGCAGAGCGAAGGCATCGAACGTCGTGCCGGGCTCGAGTGCGGTCCAGCGCAGTGCGACGGCGTAGTCACTGCCCGGATCGCCGGCGTCGGCGTAGCCGGGAGCCGGCACCGGCGCCTCGGCCCCGATCGTGGCGTAGTTCTCCCCCGCCTCGATGACGTCGGAGATGATCGGGCCGGACTCGGTAGAGCGGATGGTGATGTCGACCGGCTCGCCGCCCGCGACCTGGATGCGCTCGGTGCGTACGTCGAGCGGCACGAGCGCCCCGTCGTACTCGTAGGCATCGCCCTCGACTTTGGTGAGCACGAGGTCGGTGACATCCGGGCCGGTATTGGTGAAACCCCACGCGAATCGATCGG
>CAJBMR010000119.1 GCA_903954205.1 uncultured bacterium
AGGCTGGGCAGAAGCAGCACGGCGAGCGCACCCCCAAGTCCCGCCATGCCGCCTGTCAAGAGAGGTCGGGAGCGCCATTCATTCGGCGACGCCTCGCGCAGCGACCAGCGCCCCAGACGATCGAGCAACGGGCCCATGGCCAGGCCCGCTGCGAGCGCCAGCAGCGCGAGCAGACCCGTGGTCATGGGCCGGGGGTGCGTGTTTCGGCCTGCAGGGCTGCACGCATGGCGGCCACGGGTGGCTCCGCACCCGTCATGAGGCGCACCTGATCGACGGCCTGCCACAGGAGCAGGTCCAAACCGTCGGATGAAGCGCCACCGGCGCGGCTCCACGCGCTCGTGAGGGGTGTCATCCCGCTGCCGTACGCCACATCGAGGAGCACCCCCGGCGCTTCTGGCACCCGCGAGAGGAACATGTCTGCGGCACCCGGTGGCACCGTGGCGATCACGGCGTCAGCGTCGAGGGGCCGCACGTCATCCCACGGCCACAGCGTGACGGCCACGCCCAGATCGGCACCAAGCGGGGCGAGTTCCGCCGCCCGGTCCGGGTTGCGCGCGATAACGGCAATGTCGTCCGCTCCGAGACCCGCCAGAGCAGCCATGGCGCTGCGGGCGGTCGCTCCCGAGCCGATGATGATCCCTCGCCGGAGTGCGACGTCACTCCCCTGTGCCTCCGAGAGGGCACGCTGCATGCCGGCGACGTCAGTGTTGTGGCCGGATCGCCCGTTCTCGCTGAACACGACCGTATTGGCCGCCCGGACGACCGCGGCAAGCTCGGACACCTCGTCGAGAAAGGGCAGGACATCGGTCTTCAACGGCATGGTGAGGGATAGCCCAGCCCACTCCGGCCAAACGCAGGCGTCCAAGAACCCCGGCAGCGCTTCGGTGGTCACGTCAATGGCGTCATAGGTCCAGTCAAGGCCCAGGGCGGCGTACGCAGCACGGTGCAGCAGGGGCGAACGGCTATGCGAGATGGGCGAGCCGAGGACGGCAGCGCGACGAGGGGCCATGGCGGATCAGGGCGCCTGCGGCGCTGCCGTCGCGGCATAGGTGTCGCGGAACTTCTGCTTCCATTCAAGGAACTGGTCGTAGTCCGCGGTGAAGCGCGTCGTGAGAGTTTCGGGATCCACGGTCACGAAGTAGACCCAGTCCCCCTTGGCGGGATTGAGCGCGGCGTCGAGGGCCTCCTGGCCCGGGGAGTTGATCGGACCCGGGGGAAGACCATCAATCACAAAGGTGTTGTACGGCGACGAGGTCGTGAGCATGTCTTCGGTGAGGAAGAACGTGTCCTGTCGCAGTGCGTAGTTGACGGTCGAGTCGAACTGGAGCTTCATGCCCTGCTCGAGGCGGTTGTAGACGACACGCGCGACCTTGCGGAAGTCCTCTGGCGCCGCCTCTGCCTGGACAAGGCTCGCGACAATGAGCACCTCGTAGGGCGTGAGACCCGTCCGCTTCGCTCGCTTCTCCAGGCTGATTTCGTCCGCGGCGATATCGAATCTCCCGACCATCGCGCCCAGGACCTCAGAGGCCGTGCGCCCCGGGATCACGTCGTAAGACGCGGGGAAGAAGAACCCTTCGGCGCGCCCCGCCGACCACTCCGGAAGCCCCAGATCACCTGAATCCACGACGGCTGCCTCGAGGTCGGCGAGGGGAAGGCCTGTCCGCTCGGACGTGATGCGCAAGGTCTCGTCGAGGCGAAGGCCCTCGGGCAGCACCAGCGGTGCGGCACGCGTCGCCGGGTCAAGCATCGCCTCGATCACCTGCGCCGGGTCCATGCCTGTCTGAAGCGAGTAGACGCCGGGTCCGATGCCGGACGCGCGCTCGTCCAGCTCAGCAGTCGCAAGGAAGCCCGAGGCCGAAGCGACCACGCCGGCCTCGGCAAGCGTGGCGGCAAGGGTGCTCAGCGAGTCGCCGCTGTCCACGACGACGTCGACGGGCTGTCCCGCGGCGACGGCGGCCCGCTCCTCCGGAGCGAGGCTGCGCACCGTCGACACCGCCCAGACCCCCGCGACGATCAGCACGATCACCCCGAGAGCCGCGACGGTCCAGCGCACAGGACTGCGCCGATTTCGCGAAGGCGGGAGGGGATCTTCGGTCAGGAAGGGAACGAGCTGACTCACAATTCCACCTCCCTACGCCTGCGTGCGGACATTCAGACGGTAACGGCTCGCCCGGCCCGAGTCCCGTCGGCGCGCTCGCGCGCCAGGGCACCTTCCAGTATGACCACGGCAGCCGCCTGGTCCACATAGCCGCGCGACTCCCGAGTGCTGCGGCCCGCCTCCTGAAGGGATCGTTGCGCGGAGACCGTCGACAGTCGTTCGTCCACCAGGTGCACCGGGACCTCCAGGCTCCGGGCCAAGTCCGCAGCGAACTCCTCAGCCGCAGCGCCCGCTGCTCCGACCAAGCCATCGAGCCCGAGGGGCAGCC
>CAJBMR010000120.1 GCA_903954205.1 uncultured bacterium
CGCCTCGGTCTCGGCGTTGACGTGCCAGGCACCCATGCCCGTGTGCTCCGCGCCGGGCTCGGGCGGCTCCGCGACGACGACCGCGCGGATCTCGCGCTCGTCCATCCGGAGCACCTCGGCGATGACGGCCTCGGGCGCATCATCACCAGGTGCGAAGACGAAGCGCACCCCGACGGCCGCGAGCTCTGCCTCCAGGTCGACGCCCCCGGGTCCACTGATGATCGCCATGATCGTCCCTCTCGTTCGCGCGCCTAGTCTTCGGCGTCCCAGGCCTCGGCCAGCAGCCGTCGCGTCTCCTCAAGGAGTTGCGGCATGGGCTTGGTGTGACCGATCACGGGCATGAAGTTGGTGTCGCCACCCCAGCGCGGCACGACGTGCTGGTGGAGGTGGCCGGCGATTCCCGCACCGCCGACCTTGCCCTGGTTCATGCCGATGTTGAAGCCTTGCGCTCGAGACACGGAGCGCAGCACCGTCATCGCACGCTGCGTCAGGCTTGCGATCTCGGCCGCCTCCTCGACGTCGACTTCGGTGTAGTCGGCGACATGTCGATACGGGCAGACCAGCAGATGCCCGGAGTTGTAGGGGTAGAGGTTCATGACGACGTACGCCGTGTCACCGCGAGCCACGACGAGGCCCTCGTCCTCGGCCATCCCCGGAGCCCGGCAGAAGGGGCATTCCTCCCCGGGCCCGTCGTGAGCGGGTCGCCCCTCACCGCGCAGATAGGCCTCGCGATGGGGCACCCAGATCCGCTGCCAGCGATCGATCAACCCGCCGTGGTCGAGTGGGAGCCCGCCCTCGGTCATGCGGGTGCGCTCTCCACCTGGCGTCGTTCGCTCACGGCCGCGAGGATCTCCCCCACCGCCTCGTCGACGGAGACGCCGTTGCGCTGACTGCCGTCGCGGTAGCGGAAGGACACCGCGCCGGCGGCCATGTCATCGTCGCCCGCGATGAGCATGTAGGGCACCTTCGACTTCTGCGCCGTGCGGATCTTCTTCTGCATGCGGTCATCGGCATCGTCGACCTCGATGCGGATTCCGTGTTCGCGCAAACGCGCCGCGACGTCGTAGAGGTAGTCCACGTGGGCATCCGACACGGGAATCGCAACGACCTGCACCGGTGCGAGCCAGGGAGGGAACGCTCCGGCGTAGTGCTCGAGCAAAACGGCGAAGAAGCGCTCGATGGAGCCGAAGAGTGCACGGTGGATCATGACGGGGCGCTGCCGGGTGCCGTCAGGGGCGGCGTACTCGAGATCGAATCGCTCGGGCAGGTTGAAGTCCAACTGGATGGTCGACATCTGCCATGTGCGTCCGATGGCGTCCTTGGCCTGGACCGAGATCTTGGGGCCGTAGAAGGCCGCGCCGCCCTCGTCGAGTACGAGTTCGAGGCCCTGCTTTTCGGCGGCTTCACGCAGCACCTCGGTGGCCTCGGCCCACACCTCGTCCGATCCGACGGACTTGCGGGGATCCCGGGTGGAGAGTTCGAGGTAGAAGTCCTCCAGGCCGTAGTCGCGCAGCAGATCGAGTACGAAGGTGAGGAGCTTGTCGAGCTCATCGGCCATCTGCTCGCGCGTGCAGTAGATGTGGGCGTCGTCCTGGGTGAAGCCGCGCGCTCGCGTCATTCCCTGGACCACACCGGACTTCTCATAGCGATAGACGGTGCCGAACTCGAAGAGGCGAAGCGGCAGCTCACGGTAGGAGCGGCCGCGCGCGTCGAAGATGAGATTGTGCATGGGGCAGTTCATGGGCTTCATGTAGTAGTCGACGCCCTGCTTGCGGACCGTGCCGTCAGCATCTACCTCGGCATCGAGGTGCATGGGCGGGTACATCCCCTCGGCGTACCAGTCGAGGTGCCCTGACTTCTCGAAGAGCGCGGCCTTGGTGACATGCGGGGTATTGACGAACTCGTAGCCGGCTTCCTCATGGCGCTTGCGCGAGTAGTCCTCCATCACGCGCCTCACCACACCGCCCTTGGGGTGGAAGACGGCGAGGCCCGATCCGATCTCCTCCGGGAAGCTGAAGAGATCGAGCTCGGCTCCGAGCTTGCGGTGGTCGCGCTTCTCAGCCTCCTCCAGGAACGTGAGGTAGGCCTGCATCTCCTCCTTCGAGGGCCAGGCGGTGCCGTAGACGCGCTGGAGCTGCTCATTGGCCTGGTCGCCGAGCCAGTAGGCAGCGGCAGTGCGCATGAGTCTGAAGGCATTGGGCGGGATGAAGCGCGTGTCAGGCACGTGCGGGCCGCGGCACAGATCGCCCCAGCAGGTCGCGCCTGACTTGGCCTCGACATTGTCGTAGATGGTGAGCTCGGCACCGCCGACCTCCATGACATCGGCGCCGCCCTCGCTGCCGATTAGACACAACTTGAAGGGCTCCCCCGCGAGCTCGTGCTTGGCCTCGGAGTCGGTGACCACGCGCCGTGAGAAGCGCTGCCCCGACTTGACGATCTCCTGCATGCGCTTTTCGAGGACCTTGAGGTCCTCGGGCGTAAAGGGTGTCTCGACGGAGAAGTCGTAGTAGAAGCCATCCTTCACCGGAGGACCGATGCCCAGCTTGGCGTCGGCGAAGGTGTCCTGGACAGCCTGCGCGAGCACGTGTGCGGTCGAGTGCCGGAGCACGGCAAGACCCTCGGGGGTGTCGACGCCCACGGCCTCGACCACGTCACCGTCCCGCAGGATGCTGGCCAGGTCTCGCAGCTCGCCATTGATGCGCGCGACCACAACGCGGCGGCCATCGCCGACCACGTCAGCCGCTGTGGCGCCTTCGGGTACCGATCGCGCCTCCTCGCCTTCGGCCGTGACGACGGCGATCGCCAGGTCTGCCACCGCAGCCACGCTCCCTTCGCGAACCACGCCGAAACGCATTCGACGCGGTGGAGGCACAGTATCGTGACCGCCCATGACAGGGAGTGCCGACGACGCCCGCGTGAAGACCCTCATGGCGGCACTGCGCACCGCCCGGGCCGCGGCCATCGGCGGCCTCGTGTTCGCGGCCCTCATGGCCGTGGTGCTCTTCCTCTTCCGCGCGGCGTTTCCCGTCGACCAGTACCTCAACACGGCGGCGATGCCCTCGCCCGAGGCGCTCTCACAGGCGCGCACCGCCCTCTTCCTCGTCCCGTACGCCGGAATCGCCTTCATCTGGTTCACTGCGGCACTGCACTACAACC
>CAJBMR010000121.1 GCA_903954205.1 uncultured bacterium
CACTGACGATCTGCGTCGAGTGCACGCCGAGTACGCCAACTACCGCAAGCGCGTGGAGCGCGATCGCGAGGTCGCTCGCGATGTGACAGTGGGGGGCGTGATCACCGAGTTGCTGCCCATCCTCGACGATGTCGAGCGTGCACGTGAGCACGGCGAGCTCGAAGGAGCGTTCAAGACCGTCGGTGAGGCACTCGAGGCGACGTGCGCGAAGCTCGGCCTGGAGATGTACGGCGTCGCCGACGAGCCCTTTGACCCCGCAATCCATGAGGCGCTTACGAGCGAGACCCGCGAAGGTCTCGCCGGGCCGATCGTCACATCGGTCTACCAGCGCGGCTACCGCCACGCCGGGCGTGTGCTGCGGCCCGCGCGCGTCGCTGTCGCGGACGCCTGAGTTAACACAGACGAGGCAGGATGAACAAGGACTGGCTGGAGAAGGACTTCTACAAGGTCCTCGGCGTCGACAAGGGCGCCCCCGCCGACGAGATCAAGAAGAAGTACCGCAAGCTCGCGCGTGAGTTGCATCCGGACAAGAACCCGGACAACCCGAAGGCCGAGGAGCGCTTCAAGGAGGTCTCGGAGGCGTACGACGTCCTGTCCGATGACAAGAAGCGTGCCGAGTACGACGAGGCGCGCACGCTCTTTGCGAGCGGGGGCGGTGGCTACGGCAGATCTGGTGGCTTCGGTGGCGGACCCGGCGGCTTCGGTGGCGGATCGACGTACGACTTCGGTGACGTCTTCGGCGCAGACGAGGGCGGCCTCGGTGACATTCTCGGCAACATCTTCAGCCGTGGACGCGGCGGTGGGCGTCGGCCCCAGGCACCGCGACGCGGCCAGGATGTGGAGAGCGAGATCACCCTCGGCTTCAATGATGCGCTCGAAGGCGCGACCATTCCGTTGCGTCTCGCCAGCGATGCCGCGTGCGATAGCTGCAAGGGCACGGGTGCACGTGCCGGCACGGTGCCGCGCGTGTGCCCGAGCTGTCAGGGCAGCGGTCAGACCACGCGCAATGCGGGCGGCTTCGCCTTCGCTGAGCCGTGCACGGCCTGTGCCGGACGCGGGCTCATCGTTGACGACCCGTGCACGAGCTGCCGGGGCTCCGGTCGAGGTATCAGCACCCGCACGGTCCAGGCCCGCATCCCCGCGGGCGTCAAGGACGGTGCGCGCATCCGACTCAAGGGCAAGGGCGCACCGGGCGAGCGGGGCGGACCCAACGGCGATCTCTACGTCGTCGTGCACGTGACGCCACACCCCGTCTTCGCGCGCAAGGGCGACAACCTCACTGTGACGATCCCGGTCACCTTCGCCGAGGCCGCACTGGGGGGGCAGGTGGCCGTGCCGGTCACCGGCGGCGGCACTGTGACGCTGAAGATCCCGGCGGGCACGGCCAACGGCCGCACCTTCCGTGTGCGCGGCAAGGGCGTGACCCGTAAGGACGGCACCAGAGGCGACCTGCTCGCCACCGTCGACGTGCAGGTCCCCTCGGGCCTCACCGACGAGGCGCGCGAAGCACTCGAGCGCTTCGTCGAGGCAAGCGGCGTCGAGGATCCTCGCAAGGATCTGCTTGAGGCGGCGAAGGGCGCGTGATGGACAGCACTCGGCCCGTCTACGCCATCTCCGTCGCCGCTGAGCTCGCGGGGATGCATCCGCAGACTTTGCGCCAGTACGACCGCCTCGGGCTCGTCAGCCCGCAGCGTCTCAACGGACGCAATCGGCTCTACTCTGCGCGCGATGTCGAGAAGCTGCGCGAGGTCGCTGACCTTTCGGCCGCGGGCATCAGCCTCGAGGGGATTCGCCGCCTACTCGAACTCCAGGCAGAGGTGGAGCGCCTGCGCGACCAGGTCGAGACCTATGCGGCCGAGAAGCGCTCCACGGCGCTCGTCCTGTACCGACCCCAGCGCCGTCGCGGCGCGTAGCACTCTCTACGAAAGACAGAAAGAGAACCATGGACATCAAGTTCACCACCAAGGCCCAGGACGCGCTGGGCGCCGCGGTGCGTATCGCCGCGGCCAAGGGCAACGCCCAGGTGGAGCCGCTGCACATCCTTGACTCGCTCCTCCAGCAGGGCGAGGGCATCGCGAGCGCTTTGCTCGACGCCGTGGGCGTGGATCGCGCAGCGCTGACCGCCGAGATCCGTTCCGCCGTTGATGCCCTGCCCAGCGCGAGCGGATCATCTGTGTCCGCACCCCAACTCAGCCAGCAGTCCTACGCCGTGGTCAATACCGCGCAGGAGCTGGCCAAGGAGCGCGGCGATGAATACGTCAGCACCGAACACATGCTCGTCGCCCTGGCCAAGGAGCCAGGCGTGCGCGAGCGACTCAATCAGGCGGGCGCCACACCGGATGCGCTCATGGCCGCACTGCAGGAGATGCGAGGAGGAGCACGCGTGACCAGTCCCGATCCCGAGGGCACCTTCCAGGCGCTGGAGAAGTACGGCGTCGACCTCACCGCGCGTGCGCGCGAGGGCAAGATCGACCCCGTCATCGGCCGCGACGAGGAGATCCGTCGCACCATCCAGGTCCTTTCACGGCGTACCAAGAACAACCCTGTGCTCATCGGTGAGCCCGGCGTCGGCAAGACGGCTGTAGTCGAGGGCTTGGCCCGCCGCATCGTCGAGGGTGACGTCCCGACGTCGCTCCAGGGCAAGACCCTGATCTCGCTGGACCTCGGTGCGATGGTTGCCGGTGCGAAGTACCGCGGCGAGTTCGAGGAGCGCCTCAAGGCCGTGCTC
>CAJBMR010000122.1 GCA_903954205.1 uncultured bacterium
CGCCCAGCCAGACCTACACCTACGACGGAACGAGCATCGTAAGCACGGTCTCCGGCACGATCGAGTCCCTGCTCACGGCCCTGGCCTACGGCACGGTGGGACGCCAGGAGATCGACACGCGCTACGGCGGCAGCGTCGTGGGCAACGTCGGCTCCGACTACGCGAGCCGCCTCGACGACGCCGAGCGCGCCTCGATCGATGCGATCGGTGGCGAAGGTGCAGCAGATCGCTTCGTCACGATCCTGGACAACGGCCCCCGTGTCGAGGCGGACCCGGCCGCTGAGGCTGCGGCGATCGAAAGGGGCGGCAACCCCAGCGGCGCAGTGAAGGTGCCCACCATCACCATGCACACAAAGGCAGATCCGCTGGTCATTGTCCAGAACCAGACGTTCTTCAGGGATCGCTACCAGGCGCAGCAGGAGGCAGGCAACGTCCTCGGTGGGCTCGTGCAGCTCTACACCGTGCCGCCGCCCGAGTACTCCCAGGAGTCGGGAGCGCCCTACGGCGCAGGTCACTGCAACTTCACGCCGCAGTCGCGGATCGCGGTCATCGAGCTTCTCGACAGATGGGTGCGCAACGGCGTACATCCCGGTCCGGTCGCCATCGAGAAGGCCATGGGCCCCGAGAGCGGCTATAGCGCCAACTACACGCCGGGTCCCTGGCCGAATGCAAACGCGGTGGTCACGCAGTAGCGGGTGATTCCGAAGGGTCTCGGCGCAGCTCGCGCACGGTGACCCCGACACCGATGGCTGCGAGCACGAGGCCGGCGACGAGGGCGCTGGCGGCGAGGCCGCCCACTGTGTGCGGCAGGACGATGGTGGCGAGTGCGACCAGGAGTGCGGCTGCAGCCCAGACGGCAATCACTGCGCGCCGGTCGTCGATGGCGAGTCGGGTGAGAAGCAGTGCTTGCGCCAGGGCAAATGACGCGCCTATCGCTGCGAAGAGCCACGCGAGGGGCACGAGCGACACATATGCCGCCCCGCCGACGAAGGCTACGACCAAGCCGGGAAGCAGGGCGGTACCTGCCACGACCAGCGCGCCGATGGCCGCCACGGCGAGGAGTGAGATGACCGTGGCTCTGCCGCGGCGGGCGTCGGCGAACCTCGGGAAGGCCACAACCCCGACGAACTGAGGCAGCCAGAAGGCCACCTTGGCGATAACCGCTCCCACCCCGTAGATCCCTGCCTCGTCGGGATTCAGGAGTGCCCGGGCAAGGAGCACATCGATGTTGGTGAGCACGAAGAGTGCGAGAAGCGCATGCGTCGCGTGCGCGGACTCACCGAAGAAGCCGTCGAGACGCTCCCGTGGCGCTGCAGCGAGGGGTGCCACGACGATGCGCCCGATGATGGCGCCGACCGCAGTGCCTAGGGCGAGTCCGGCCATCGTCCCCAGCGGTGTGCCGGTGAACAAGGCGCCGGCCACTCCGCCGATGCCTCTCCCAAGGCCGACGGCCGCGTAGACAGTGGCCAGACGCCCGTAGGACTCACGTCCCTGGGCAACGCCGTACTGTGCCCCCGCCCAAGTGATGGGCACCAATGTCGCAGCGGCGAGCACCAGGGCACCCCAGCCGTCGAGCCGAAGCAGCCAGACGAGTAATGGGCTGATCGCAAGCGTGGCGAGGGCGACGGCCCCGCCCCCGATGAGGCCATCGCGCAACATGCTCCGTGCGGCGCCGTCGCGGGAAACTGCATCCACCTGTACGAGGCGTCGTGCAGCGACAGCCTGGATGCCCATCGCCAGCACGCTGCCGATGAGGAGGATCCCGAGGAGCGCCGCGAGGATGCCGAATCCGTCGGGGCCGAGGGCGCGCGCGGCGACCACGCTCACGGCGTAGGCCGCGATCTGTGCGATTCCCAGCGCCCCGGCGACGAGGACGGTGTGGGACGCCAGCGAGTCGCGCCGTGACGACCGCTCAGTCATGGGCGCTCACGCATGCCACGATAACCCCCCATGGCCGCCCCGCGAGTGACGCGCACGCTCGCGTACCTATGGGTGGGGCTCTTGGCCGTGCTTGTGGCGGGTCCCGCCCTCATGCCGGGCTTCGCCCTCAGCTACGACCTCGTCTTCACTCCGCGGCAGGACCTGCTTCCGGGATCGATCGGCGTGGGATCCGGCCTTCCGCGCGCAGTGCCCCAGGACGCGATCGTCGCGATCGTCGAAACGCTGATCCCCGGGATGATCGTCGAGAAGCTCGTGCTTCTCGGGATCCCCCTCATCGTGGGGTTCGGCATGCTGCGACTGCTCAAGGGCACGGCGTCAGGGGTTGTGGCCGCGACCATCGCCATCGCGAATCCGTTCGTCGCGCAACGACTCGTGATCGGGCACTGGGGACTCTTGCTCGCGTATGCGCTGGTTCCGTGGGCTTTGGTGGTGGCACGACGGTTGCGGGCCGGGGGTGATCCTTGGGACGGTCTACGCCTGCTTCTCCTGGTGGCCGCCGGATCCCTTACGCCGAGCGGCAGTCTCCTCATCGCCGCGGTGGCTGTACCCCCCGTTCTTCTCCCTGGATCCCGGTACGCCGTTCGCTCGCGCCTGATGCTTGCGGCAGGCGTCATGGCGACATGGCTGCCCTGGCTGCTCCCTGCACTCCTGCACCCGGCGGTGGCCAGTGCCGATCCGCGTGGCACCGGTGTATTCGCTCTTCGCCCCGATGCGCCCGGAGGCGCAATCGTGACCGCGCTCACCGGTGGCGGCATCTGGAATGCCGAAGCGGTGCTGCCCTCGCGCGGCACACCGCTGACCTGGATCTTCGCTGCATTCGTGCTAGCCCTGGGTGCATGGGGTGCAGGTCCCCTCACGCGTGCGCTGGGGAGAGGGATCGTCGGCTGGTGGGGCGTGGTGGCCGTCATGGGACTCCTGGCTGCTGTCGCCTCCGCGATGGTCCCCGGGGCGTGGGCGGCCCTCGTTGACGTCATGCCCGGTGGCGGCCTCGCACGGGACGCGCAGAAACTCCTCGCGCCGTGGACCCTCCTGCTTGCCGCTTCCGCGGGCGCGGGTGCGGGCCGACTGCTTCTGCGCGTGCGGGATGACGCCTCGCGCGCGGTGGTGCTCGTTGCCCTGGCCGTCCTGCCCCTTGCATGCCAGCCCGATCTGCTGTGGGGGGCGGGGGGGCGACTCCAGGCGGTTGCCTATCCGGGCGACTGGGCGGCGGTGCGAGCGGAGATCGCCGCGAGCGAGAGGCCGGGGGACATCGCGTCATTCCCCTGGACCGCGTTCCGGCGCTTCGACTGGAACGCCGGCAGGACCGTGCTGGATCCGGCGCCGCGCTGGCTACCGCGCACCACCGTCGTCTCGGATGATCTCGCTATCGAGACGGCGGATGGCCTTGTCGTCGTGGCGGGGGACGATCCACGCTCCAGGGCCGTCACGGGAGCGGTGGCGGCGGGGGATTCGGTCGCGCGCGAACTCCCGCGCCTCGGCGTGGGCTGGGCCCTGCTGGCCAAGGGCACTTCGGGCCCAATTCCCGATCTCCAGGGGTGGGATCGGGTCTTCGACGGCCCCGATCTGGCTCTGTACGCCGCTCCCGCTGGCTCCGTGATCGCCTCCCGCCCGGACCCGCGCGGGGTGGCGGCGGTCGACCTCGCCGTGCTGGTCGCGCTCCTCGCAGGATGGGGGGCGATCCTGATCCGGCGAGTCCGGGCGCGGGGGGCCCGACCTTTGGTACCGTGACCGGCGAAGGAGGCAGCCATGTCAGTGTGGATCGGACCCATCATCGCCGCGGTCGTCGGTGCTGTCGTCGCTGCGGGGGCATCCTTCGGCATCGTGTCGTCGCAGACCGCCGTGCCTCCTACGGTCGATGCGCCTTACGTCGTCTACGGGACGACCAACTAGTCGCCTGCCCCTCCGCATTGGCGTGAACTGCTGCGATCAGCAGTTCCTCGAATCTCTTCGCCGAGGCGTCCCACGAGAATTGCGCTGATCTCTCTCGTGCCTGTGCACCCATGGCCTGGCGTCGCGCGGTGTCGGCAAGAAGCGCATCGAGGGCATCAGCGAAGTCTGCTTCCTCCCCACGAACGAGAACTCCGGTGGCACCGTCAGCGATGGACTCGGTGACGCCGCCAGCGTCGGCGTAGGCGACGGCGGGCACCGCGCGCGACGCGGCCTCCATAACAACGAGCCCCCACCCCTCCTTGAGGGATGGCAGGGCGAGCACCCATGCCCTGTCGACCTGGCGAGCCTTCTCGTCCTCGCTCACGTGACCGGTGAACTCCACGATGTCGGCGACGCCGTGAGCGCGTGCAGCCTGGTGCAGGTTCTCGGCCCACCAGCCATCGCCGACGACGGCGACAGTGAGGCCCGGGTGGCGGCTGCGCAATCGTGCTGCTGCAGCGATGACGTGTTCCACGCGCTTATGCGGCACGAGGCGCCCGAGGACCAGAATGCGCGGTGACGAGTCGCGGGAGGCGCCGCTGTCAGGCAGCGCCTCGGTGCCGTTGTGGATGACGGTGATGTCTTCGGCTGACACACCCTGGGCGATGAGTTCGCCCTTGGTGGCCTCCGAGACGGCGACGTACGCCGTGCCACGCAACGCTCGGGGGGCGGCGACCGACTCGACGAACCAGCCCACGCGCGCACGCACGGGGTCGTAGACCACGGGCCACTGCTCACGATGCACGTGGTGTACGAGCATGACTGTCGGTATCGACGTCGCATAGCGAGCGAAGAAGGGGATGCCGTTCTGGGTGTCGATGACGACGTCCACGCGCCCCAGGGTGCCGCGGCGCAGGAGCCTTCTCGCGCGGGAGTAGACGGTGAGCTTGGTGCCGACGCGGACGATGCGGATCCCATCGCGCTCTTCGAGGCTCGGTCCCGCAGTGTGGGCGGCGCAGACGAGGGTCACCCGGTGCCCATCTCGCGCCCAACGACGGGCGAGCTGCTCGACGTAGACCTCAGAGCCACCGCCCTCCGGGTTGGCGGTGTCGCGCCAGTTGAGGACGACGATGTGCACCGGGCCACGGTACGTGCTGCGCGACTCGCGCGTGCACCAGTCCCGCTGGGGTAACGTCACCGGGTGTCCGCCGTCTGGCCCGCCGGGGATCAGGGAGGCCCGTCAGGGGCCCCCGGAGTCCCGCGCGCCCGCGCCTTCGCCGCCACGTGGGGCCGATCCGTCAGCCTCTTCCGGTCGTTCCTCGTGGAGCAGACGGATCCCGATCGCTTCTACGGGGACCTGGCTGCGGACTCCGCAGCTCACGTGGACAGCTTCCAGTCGCTTGCCGGAGCACGCCTGCTCGACGTGGGGGGCGGCCCCGGATTCTTCGCGGACGCCTTCGGCGCACGTGGTGCGACGTATGTCGCCGTGGATGCAGATGCGGGGGAGATGCGGCTGCACGGTCGGGCCCCAGCGCCGCGCACAGTCCAGGCCAGTGGCACCGCGCTGCCCTTCAGCGATGGCGCTTTCGACATTGCCTACTCGTCGAATGTGCTTGAGCACGTGCGTGACCCCTGGGACATGGCGGATGAAATGGTGCGCGTCGTACGGCCGGGCGGACTCATCGTCCTTTCGTACACCCTGTGGTTCGGGCCCTGGGGAGGCCACGAGACGGCACCGTGGCACCTCCTCGGCGGATATCGCGCGGCGCGCCGCTACGAGCGCGTGATGGGTCATGCCCCAAAGAACGTGTTCGGCGAAAGCCTCTTCCCCATCACTGCGTCCGCAGGTGTGGCCTGGGCGAGGCGGGCGAGCGCGGTCGACATCGTCTCGGTTGAGCCGCGCTACCTACCGCGGTCGATGAGATGGGTCGTCGATGTCCCCTTCCTGCGGGAGATCGTCACCTGGAACCTCATGCTTGTCCTGCGGCGACGCGGCGAGACATCGTGAGCAACGGGCTCGGTGTGCCGCCTGTAGCCGAGACAGAGGAGCGCAACCCATCGTCGACCCGGCTCCTGCACCGGCTGCGACTCACGGCCGTGAGCGTCGTACTCGCGGCACTGGCCTTCGTGCAGGACCCGGGCCGGATCGCTGCGGATACCAAGCTCGACCTCGCTGTGGATCCCGGTGGCTTCCTCATGCGCGCCCTGTCGCTTTGGGAACCCCTCGGCTTCTTCGGCCAGCTGCAGAACCAGGCCTACGGATATCTGTTCCCGGTGGGCCCTCTCTTCGTCGTGGGCGATCTCGCCGGCTTGCCCGCATGGGTTGTGCAGAGGCTGTGGTGGTCGGCGTTGCTCATTGGTGCCTTCCTCGGTGTCGTGCGCCTGACGCGCATGCTCGGCGTCGAGCGGGAGAGCTCGCGGATCCTTGCCGGCCTCGCCTACGCCCTCGCACCGCGCATGGTGACCGAGATCGGCGTGCTCTCGGTGGAAGTGCTGCCCTTCGTCCTCGCACCATGGGTGCTCATCCCGCTGGTTTCGGTGGCGAAGGGCACGCTCTCTTCTCGTCGTGGCGCCGCATTCAGCGGCCTCGCCGTTCTGCTCGCCGGCGGCGTGAATGCGGTCGCGACCGCCGCGGTCCTGCCACTCGGAGCCTGGTGGATCCTTACGAGATTCCGCGGGCGTGCGCGCCTGGTCCTCCTCGGCTGGTGGGGGTTGGCCGTGGGCCTCGCCGCCCTGTGGTGGACGGTTCCGCTGCTCCTGCTCGGCCGGTACTCACCGCCCTTCCTTGACTGGATCGAATCGTCGTCGGTCACGACGCTCATCACCTCACCGGACACGGTGCTCCGGGGTGCAACGCAGTGGGTTGCCTATGTCGTCGAACCCGGTGGCCCCACGTGGCCGGGCGGATGGGCGCTCGTGTCCACGCCCATCCTCATTCTCGCCACGGGGCTGATCGCGGCTGTCGGACTCGCAGGCCTCGCGGCGCGAGCGACCCCACATCGGGCCTTCCTGCTCGGTGGCCTGCTCGTAGGCATGGTCCTCGTCTCGCTTGGCCACACCGGCGCGGTCCAGGGGATGGGGGCGTCCGCGGTGCAGGACGCCCTTGACGGATTGCTCGCGCCGCTGCGCAACACCCACAAGTTCGACCTTGTCGTGAGGCTCCCGCTCGCCCTGGGCGTGGGATTCGCCATCGACGCGCTGTGCCGCCGCGCCACTGGGCGCGGCGCGTTCGCGACGCGGCTCATCGCCTCAGCGATGAGCGTCCTCCTCGTCATAGGTGCCTGGCCCATGGTCACCGGATCGCTCGTGCGCGACAGGTCCTTCGCAGCGATCCCCGACTACTGGTCGCAGGCGGCGGGTTGGTTGGCCGAGGAGTCACCCGATGGCCGCGCGCTCCTGGTCCCCGGAGCGTCATTTGGCATCTACAGCTGGGGGCGCACCCAGGACGAGCCACTGCAGGCACTCGCCACATCACCGTGGGCCGTGAGGGATGCGGTCCCGCTGTCCAGCGCGGGCAATATCCGCTGGCTCGATGCCGTCCAGGAGAGGCTCGACTCCGGGCGGGGATCCCCACGTCTGGCGGACGCGCTGGCCCGCGCGGGGGTCGATTACGTCGTGGTGCGCAACGACATCGACCGCAGGCGTAGCGCGGCACCGAGGAGCGTCCTCATCCGTCAAGCCCTGGTGCGCTCCGGTGGCTTCACCCCGGTAGCGGGATTCGGCCCCTCGCTCCCGCCGTACCGCACGCCCACGACTGTGATCGACGACGGGCTCCAGGACACGGTGGCTGCAGTGGAAGTCTGGAGCGTCGAATCCCCGAATGCCCCAGACGATCCGCGCGTCACCCTGCGCGACGCATCCCACGTCACAGTCGTCTCCGGTGCGTCCGAATCGGTCGTGGACCTCGCGGACGCGGATGTTCTCGGGTCTGAGTCCGTCGTCATTGCTGGAGACGAGGATCCGCTCCTGGGCGTGGACGGCGTCAACCTCAGATACGGGGTGACCGACGGATTCCGTCGCAGCGAGGTAAGCGTGGGGTCCACGCGCGACAACAGATCGCAGACCCTGGGTGCCGACGATGCATACCTCCAGGACCGACGGGTGCATGACTATTTCCCGCTGGATCCACAGGATCTCCAGGCGCTCGCTGTCTACTCGGGTGGCGTCGTGACAGCTTCGTCCAGTGGCAGCGACGTCACCGCTCTGCGTGCCCGATCGAGCGCAACGCAGCCTTGGGCGGCCGTGGACGGTGACCCGGTCACGGCGTGGGTCTCCGGTGATCTGCAGAGGGGCGTCGGGCAGTGGTGGCAGGTAACTGCCGACGAGCCGTTCACGGCGCCCTGGGTCACTGTGAGATTCGTGGTTGGTCAGGTCGCGGGCGTTGAGCCGGCCGAGGTGACCGTGGCGACTGACGCCGGGTCGATCACGGTGCCGGTGGCGGCAACCGATCAGCCGCAGCGGCTCCGCGTGCCGGCTGGCGAGACCCGCACCCTGCGGCTCACTTTGGCCTCGGTGGTCGGCGGAGGGCCGGGGGAGGGCTTCGGCCTGCGGGAGGTGGAGATCCCCGGTGTCGAAGTGACGCGACGCGTGGACACTCAGGGGGTTGCTGATGGAGGTCCGATTGTCCTGAGTGCACGCAAGGGGGAGCAGACCGGATGCGCGGCGGTCGCGGGCCAACTCGTGTGTACGCCGCAACTGGGGCGGGTCGGCGAGGAACGCACGGGCGTCCAGCGGATAGTCGACGTCCAGGAGGCCGGTGACTACCGCCTGCGGATGTGGGTTCGACCGCGACCAGGGACGGCCCTCGACGGTCTCCTCGAGCCGGCGCTGCCGGTGTCTCCACGTGCGGAGGCCTCGAGCGTCTTCACGAGCGACCCGGCGAGCCGCCCCCAGGCCGCCGTGGACGGGGTCCTGTCGACCTCCTGGCTCGCGTCGCCGCTCGATGACCGACCGGTGCTCTCACTGAGCTGGGGTGAGGACAGGCGCGTGCGTGGAGTGCGGCTGGACATCGCGCCCGACCTGGTGGCCACCCGCCCCCTGCGCGTCACCGTGACCGTCAACGGCCGGGAGACAACCGATATCGCGTCCGCGCGCGGGAGCATCACCGTCCCTGCCCAAAACGCCAGCGCCCTGACCATCCGGTTCGACAATGCAGATGTCGTGCGCAGCCTCGACCCGGACACGGGCAACCTCACCGCCTTGCCCATCGGCGTCACCGAGGTGCGCATCCTTGGGGCGGAGGACATCGTCAAGGGTCCGCGTCTCATCGACGACGCGGGCGTGCCCTGCGGATTCGGCCCCGGGTTGGTCATCGATGGAGATGTGCGTGCGGAGACATCGGTGACGGCGACGGTGAGTGAGACGATCACCGATGCGCTCCTGCGCGCCACCCCCTGCGGGGGCCGTGTCGTGACACTCAGTCAGGGCAGCCACGTCATCGAGGCACTATCGACGGCACAGTACGCCGTGGAGGCGGTGGCGCTGGAGCCTGTCGATGCCGCGCCCAGCGCAGTTGCGACGGCGCCCACAGTCCAGGAGTGGGATGGGACGCACCGCGTCATCGACATCCCGGCGTCGCAAGCACCACGCATCCTCGAGACGACGGAGAACGCCAATGCAGGCTGGCACGCAAGTCTGGGCGGCACCGAGCTCCAACCGATTCGTGTCGACGGGTGGAGACAGGGGTGGATCGTGCCCGCCGGGGTGACGGGGACTGCGGTCCTCGAGTTCGCGCCTCAGTCGATCTACCTGACAGGTCTGGTGGCGGGCCTGCTTGCCGTCATCGCCCTCATCGCCCTTGCATTCGTCCGCAGAGGTCGCGGCGGGGCAGTGGCTCCTGAGCACGCTCCGAGTGCGCATCTTTGGCTCGCCGCCGGGGCCGTGGCCGTGGGCCTGGCTATCGGCGGATGGCCGGGGGTGATCGCCGCCGTAGCGGGTGTGCTGCTGGCGTGGGTGGTGCCACGTCCGGTTGTTGCGGGCGCCTTGGCCTGCGCGGCAGCGCTGGGCGCGGCGCTGGCCCCCTGGCCGGAAAGCCTCGACGCCCCCGAGGCATTGCTCGTGGCTACTGCGCTGCTGGCGATCGCTGCCCTGGGAGCGGCTGCGTCGCCTGGGCGGACTCGCCGGGAGTCCGCCGGTGCGCCCACGCCAGGACCGGTCGCTCCAGGATGAACCAGGACGCACTCGCGACAGCGATGGATGCCAGCACCACCAGAGGCCACACGATCCAGAAGCCGCCGGAGAAGACCTGCAATCCAAGGGCGTTCTGGATGAAGCGAAGCAGCACAAGGTGCCAGAGGAACACTCCGTAGGAGATCGTCCCGAGGTAGACGACGATCGGATTGGCGAGGATCGCGGCCCACCATGAGTGTGGCGAAACCTCATCGCGCCTGTCTCCGACGCCAAGGAATCCAGGGAGGAGCAGGAAGGTCGCGATCAAGCCGTAGAGCACATGCTTGATCACGAGGCTGTTGGGCTCGGCGGGATCGAAGGTAAGCGGCCCAGCGATGGGGGTGGCGGCGATCACCGCGAGGCCGGCCGCAATGAGGAGGCACCAGCCGGTCGCCTGGGCAATTTGGCGCACGGACAGCATCCAGGTGGGCGCACCGCCTTTGCTGAGCCGCACCTGGATGACGGCAGCGGCCATGCCGATGGCGAACCAGTCGAGGAAGCCGGGCAGCCAGTAGCCCGTGATCGTCGATAAGCCCAGCGCTCCCGTCACTCGCATGACTGTGAACGCCCAGGCGATGAGCACGGCGACAGCGAGAACCGTCAGTTGGAAGCGCGTGCTCGCGTCGGGATTGCCGCGTCCGCGCCGCCCGGCTATCCACGCGATGACGGGCAGCAGGATGTAGAAGGCCAGCTCGGTGGCGAGACTCCACGTCTGGGTGAGTCCCTCGAGGGTGAAGCCGGGCACGTAGATGTGCAGGAGCCCGAGGTGGACTGGCCATGCCTGCCAGCGCACCGGCTGGATCTCCGGCAGCAGGAGCAGGGTGAAGATCACCATCGCCCAGTACGCCGGCAGGATGCGGGTGGCGCGACGAAGTGCGTATCCGCCCACTCCCGGTCCCGATGTCGCCGTCATCGCCGCCCGCGCCCAGGGTCGGTAGAGGAGGAACCCCGACAGGAGGAAGAAGAGGGTCACCCCGAAGTCCATGCGGCCGAGGAGGGGTCCCAGGACCGGAGTCCGGATCTCGCCCGTGTTGAAGGCCACGTGGGTCGTGAGGACCATGAAGGCGGCGATGGCCCGGTAGCCGTCCAGGAGGGGGAAGGGGCGCATGATGCCTCTCCCTCCCGATAGATCCGGCCCGAAGGCCCGACGGCCGAATCTGCACGCCAGGGAGCCCAGTATCCGCTAGCGTTCCTTCCACGCGCGCTGAACCGCGGGCGACGGCTTGATGACCGGAGGGTGGCATGAGGCGAGGCATCGGCATCGTCCTGGTCGGACTCGGGGTGTTCCTCGTGGTGATCGGAGCGCTCCTGCGATTCAGTGTGGTCCCTGCCGTGGCTAAGGCCCCGCTCTCACCCGGTGAGGACACGGGCGGCGTCACGCAGACCGACCAGACGGGCGTCGCATCCAAACTCTTCGATCCCGCCACCCTGACCGAGCGCATCGACGTTCCCCTGACGGTCACGCGGTTCACGCGTGGCGACGTCCCCGCGAGCCAGACCGATGAGGCAAAGGCCGGCGACCTCGCGGTCTACGACACCTTCCAGCGCGTGGAGGACAACGCCGGTGTCGTGGTGTTGGCAGACACGGCCCGTTTCGCCTTCAACCGCGTCTCCTCGGAGATGTCCAACTGCTGCGGTGCCAACGTCAATGGCGAGAATGTGGAGTTGAGTGGCCTTGTCCCGCTGAAGTTCCCCATGTTCACGCAGCAGCAGACCTACCCGTACTTCGACACGGCACTCAACAAGGGAGTGGACGCTGTCTTCCAGGGCGAGGAGACGCTCGAGGGCCTTCCGGTCTACAAGTTCGTGGTGACGGTCGAGCCGACCCAGACGGGCACCATCGAGGTGCCGGGCGAGCTGGTGGGGTCACCGCTGCCCAACTTCGTGGCCCCTCGCTACTACAGCAACCTCCTGACGCTGTGGGTCGAGCCCAACACCGGAGCGATCGTCAAGGGCGAGAGCGACCAACTCCAGACGCTGCGCGGCCCATCAAACGAGGTCGAGGTCATCGTCATTGACGCCGTGATCGGCACCACCCCGGCGCAGGTGGCCTCGGGCGTGGAGTACGCCAAGTCTCAGGCTGCGCTCCTCACGCTCCTCAACAACACGGTCCCACTCATCGCGGTGATCCTCGGCGCGATCCTCCTCGTGATCGGCATCATTCTCGTGGCTGCCGGGGGCAAGAAGCGTTCAGGAGCCCATGCAGGGGGTTCCGCGGCCGCCTAGGCCGGTCAGTCGTCCCTCAGGGGCCCTGCGCTATCCTCCCTGGGCACGCCGAGCCCGCACGTGTCCCAGACCGAGTGGCCTCGTGACGTTCCTCGCGGTCGCGGATCCCCGCGCGCCACGTCGATCACGGACTCGACCGTGCACTGGCCGACATCTATCCGTAACGGAGTCCGCGTGACCTCCCAGACCATCGCACCCCAGGTAGCCATCAATGACATCGGCGACGCCGATGAGTTCCTCGCCGCTATCGATTCCACCATCAAGTACTTCAATGACGGCGACATCGTCGAAGGCACCATCGTCAAGGTCGACCGCGACGAGGTCCTCCTCGACATCGGCTACAAGACCGAGGGTGTGATTCCCTCCCGCGAGCTGTCCATCAAGCACGACGTCGACCCCCATGAGGTGGTGTCCGTCGGTGACGCGGTCGAGGCCCTGGTCCTCCAGAAGGAGGACAAGGACGGCCGTCTCATCCTGTCCAAGAAGCGTGCGCAGTACGAGCGCGCATGGGGCACGATCGAGCGCATCAAGGAGGAGGACGGCGTCGTCGAGGGCTCGGTGATCGAGGTCGTCAAGGGCGGTCTCATCCTCGATATCGGCCTGCGTGGCTTCCTCCCGGCGTCCCTGGTCGAGATGCGCCGCGTGCGCGACCTCCAGCCCTACGTGGGCAAGACGCTCGAGGCCAAGATCATTGAGCTCGATAAGAATCGCAACAACGTCGTCCTCTCGCGCCGCGCATGGCTCGAGCAGACCCAGAGCGAGGTCCGCCAGACCTTCCTCAACAACCTGCAGAAGGGCCAGATCCGCTCCGGCGTCATCTCCTCGATCGTCAACTTCGGCGCCTTCGTCGATCTGGGTGGAGTCGACGGCCTCGTGCACGTTTCCGAGCTTTCCTGGAAGCACATCGACCACCCCTCCGAGGTTGTCGAGGTCGGCCAGGAGGTCACGGTCGAGGTGCTCGACGTGGATATGGACCGCGAGCGCGTGAGCCTGTCGCTGAAGGCGACGCAGGAGGATCCCTGGCAGCACTTCGCGCGCACGCACCAGATCGGCCAGGTCGCGCCCGGTCGTGTCACCAAGCTCGTGCCCTTCGGCGCCTTCGTCCGCGTCGAGGAGGGCATCGAGGGCCTCGTCCACATCTCCGAGCTTGCCGAGCGTCACGTGGAGATCCCCGAGCAGATCGTCCAGGTGGGCGACGAGATCTTCGTCAAGGTCATCGATATCGATCTCGAGCGTCGCCGCATCTCGCTGAGCCTCAAGCAGGCCAATGAGTCTGGTGACGGCGAGGTCGCCGACGAGTTCGACCCCTACCTCTACGGCATGGCTCCGGCCTTCGACGAGGCAGGCAACTACGTCGGCCCCGACGGCTTCGATCCGGAGACCGGCGAGTGGAAGGCTGGCTACGAGGATCAGCGTGCCCAGTGGGAGCTGGAGTACGCCGAGGCGCACGCTCGCTGGGAGGCGCACCGCAAGCAGGCAACGGAGATGCGCACCGCCGATGCGGAGCAGGCTGTCGCAGAGGGCAACGCCACCGAGTACTCGTCTGCGTCCACCGAAGCTTCCGGGGCACTCGCCTCTGACGAGTCACTGCAGGCGCTGCGCGACAAGCTCGCCGGCGACTCCTGATTTCGGCGGGTCGCCGTGGGGACAGCGACCTCCCGAATGCCGGGTGCGTGGCCGCGCTACCTCCCATGGGGGGTAGCCGCGGTCGGACTCGTTTTGCACGCGTGGTCCATGTGGGATGGCTTCTTCCACATGGACGACTTCTTCTACCTCGCGGACGCTCAACGGGACTTCTCGACGTATGTCCTCCAGGTCTACAACGGGCATCTCATGCCCCTGGGCTTCGCACTGGTTTGGCTAAGCCAGTCCATTGCGCCAATGTCCTGGGCACTTGCTGTTGCCGCGAGTCTTGCTCTGTGGGCCGCGCTTCTTAGCGGTGTGGTCTGCGCGATGAAGCGCGCGTTCGGCGACGGCGGGTGGACTGTCGCCGTCACCGCGATCGTGGCATTCGCGCCGCTTCTCACGACGGTGACCGTCTGGTACGCGTCAGCTCTGCAGATCCTCCCGTGGGGTGCTGCGTGTGCGTGGATGCTTTATTTCGCGATACGCGACGCACAGGAGCATCGCATTCGCTGGGTGGTCGGGTTCCTGGCGACGTACGTCGTGGGCATCCTCTTTTGGCAAAAAGCCATCCTCGCCCTGCCCGTGGTCGTGTGGCTGGCCTGGCGTTTCTGGCCGGGATCCGGGCGTGCAGGGCTAGGCGGTCTCGGCGGACGTTGGTGGATCCCCGCGGGCGGCATGGCCGTCACAGCTGTGTATTCCGTGGTCTATCTCGCGGGTCAGCCGGAAGCCATCCTCCGCTCGGACCCGAGTGCCTCGCAGCTCCTAGAGTCCGTTCGAGTCAGCCTCGGCGAGGTGTGGCTGCCCGCATATCTGGGGGCACCTTGGACGGGGTTCGGATCGGGGCTGGTCCCCGGCACGACCTCCGCCTGGTGGGCCATCGCCCTGGTCTGGCAACTCGTAGCGGCGCTCGTCGTCGTATCGCTCATGCGATGGAGACCGGCTGCCAATGCCTGGATCGTCATCGCGGGTTATGCCGCCGTCACCGTCGCACTATTTGCCTTCGGTCGCATCAACGAATTCGGTCTTGTACTGGCCTATGACCCGAGATACGTCGAGGATCTCTTCATTGTGGGTGCCCTTGTGCTGCCCTTTGCCTTCCAGCGTCCGCGCGGTTCCACTTTGGCAGAGCCTCGTGCTCTGTCATGGCTGCGCGCTCCGCGGTCCCAGTGGACTGTCATCGTGGGGGCAGTCGTTCTGGCCAACCTGCTCATCCTGCCCAGCATCGCGATCGGTTCCTCCTGGCATGACAGCGAAGCTAAGCGGTACGTCGAGACGGCACGTGCAGCACTTTCGGCAGAGTCAGGCACCCCGGTTCTCGACAGGAAGGTGCCGCCAGGCGTAATGGCGCCGCTCTTCCTCGAGCGAGCCAACGCCTCGTACGTGCTCAGCGGATTGAAGATCCCCGTCCGATGGGATGCGGCGGGGCCTCGGGTCCTCGGACTTACGGATGACGGGTCCCTGCGCGACCCGATCCTGGCACCGAGTGCATCTTCGGTTCCGGGATGGGACGGCGCCTGCGGGTGGAAGGTGGTGGGCGCGACGAGCCCGGTCGAATTGGATACCGCTCTTTTCGATTGGGTATGGGTAGGCACGATCGACTACCTGGCAGGGGGCACGGGGCTAGGGAGTGTGGCCCTCGACGGCGAGCCTGTCGAGGTCCCGTTCGAGGAGGGCCTGCATCGAGCGACCTTCGTTGTCGTGGGAAGCGGCGACACGCTGAATGTGACACCACCCACTGGAGTCGGGGTATGTGTGACGGAGGTAGTGCTTTCACAGGTCGATTACGGTGCCATGGAAGGGGATGCGCCATGAGAATCGCCCTCACCGGTGGTATCGGCTCAGGCAA
>CAJBMR010000123.1 GCA_903954205.1 uncultured bacterium
CTGCGCGGGAAGGCACCACCTATGAAGAGCTTGTAGGTCTTGCGGACGTCGAGACGACCCTCCATCACACGACCTCCTGCTTGAGATAGGCGGCAAGGCCTTGGCGCCCGCCTTCACGTCCGAATCCGGACTCCTTGTAGCCGCCGAAGGGCGATGCGGGATCGAAGCGGTTGAACGTGTTGGCCCAGACGACGCCGGCGCGCAGCCGCGACGCCATCCACAGGATGCGCGAACCCTTCTCGGTCCAGATGCCGGCAGACAGGCCGAAGGGGGTGTTGTTGGCCTTCTCCACCGCCTCGTCGGGCGTGCGGAAGGTGAGCACCGAAAGCACGGGCCCGAAGATCTCCTCGCGGGCGATGCGATGCGCCTGGGTGACGCCCGTGAAGATCGTCGGTGGGAACCACCAGCCACGTTCGGGGATCGTGCACGGCGCCGACCAGCGGTCAGCACCTTCTTCCTCACCTGCCTGCACGAGGTCGGCGATGCGTGCGCGCTGTTCGGGGGAGTTGATGGCCCCGATATCGGTGTTCTTATCCATGGGATCGCCGAGACGCAGGGTCGCGAGTCGCCGCTTGAGCGCATCGAGGACCTCGTCTTGCACCGACTCCTGCACGAGTAGGCGCGATCCGGCGCAACAGACGTGCCCCTGGTTGAAGAAGATGCCGTTGACGATTCCCTCGATGGCCTCGTCCAGGGCCGCGTCGTCGAAGACGATGTTGGCGGCCTTGCCGCCCAGCTCGAGGGTGAGCCCCTTGCGGGTGCCAGCGACCGCGCGCTGGATCTGCTTGCCTACCTCCGTCGAACCCGTGAAGGCGATCTTGTCGACGCCGGGGGACTCGACGAGCAGGCGCCCGGTCTGGCCGGCGCCCGTGACGATGTTGACCACACCCGGGGGCAGATCCGCCTGGCGGCAGATGTCCGCGAAGGCGAGTGCGGTGAGTGGGGTGGTCTCCGCGGGCTTGAGAACGACGGTATTGCCGCACGCCAGTGCGGGGGCAACCTTCCACGCGAGCATGAGCAGGGGGAAGTTCCACGGGATGATCTGGCCAGCGACCCCGTAGGGCTTCTCGCCGTAGCCGGCGTAGCCTATCTTGTCCGCCCAGCCCGCGTGGTAGAAGAAGTGCGCGGCGACCAGTGGGATGTCGACGTCGCGGGACTCGCGAATGGGCTTGCCGTTGTCGAGGGTCTCGAGCACGGCGAGCTCGCGAGAGCGCTCCTGGATGATGCGCGCGATGCGGTAGAGGTACTTCGCGCGCTCGCGGCCCGGCATCTTGGACCAGGTGTGCTTGTACGCCGCGCGCGCCGCTTTGACGGCACGCTCGACATCTGCGGCGCCAGCGTCGGTGACCTCGCTGAGCACCTCTTCGGTCGCGGGGTTGATGGTCTTGAAGGTGGTGCCGTCGATGGTCTCGACGAATTCCCCGTCGATGAAGAGCCCATAGTGGGCGGCGATGTCCACGACGGCCCGGGATTCGGGTGCGGGGGCGTAGTCGAAGGTCATCGCAGCTCCTAGTCGATCGTCACGTAGTCGGGACCGGAGTAGTGGCCGGTGCGCATGCGCTGGCGCTGCTGGAGCAGGTCATTGAGCAGGGCCGATGCCCCGAAGCGGAAGAGATCGGGGGTGAGCCACGCCTCGTCGCACACCTCGTTGATCATCACGAGGTAGCGGATCGCGTCCTTCGTCGTGCGGATCCCGCCAGCGGGCTTGACGCCGACGTAGCGCCCGGTCACCCGATGCCAGTCGCGCACGGCTTCGAGCAGGATCAGGGTCACCGGAGGCGTGGCCGCAGGAGACACCTTGCCGGTGGATGTCTTGATGAAGTCAGCACCGGCGAGCATCGCCAGCCACGACGCGCGACGCACGTTGTCGTAGGTGCGCAGCTCACCGGTCTCGAAGATGACCTTGAGGTGTGCCGTGCCGCAGGCTTCCTTGACGGCCACGATTTCGTCGTAGACATCGAGGTAATGCCCGGCAAGGAAGGCCCCGCGATCGATCACCATGTCGATCTCGTCGGCACCGGCCGCGACAGCCTCCCGCGTGTCGGTGAGCTTGACGTCCAGGCTGGCCCTACCCGAC
>CAJBMR010000124.1 GCA_903954205.1 uncultured bacterium
CGCGGAAGCGGCAATCACCACGGGCGTGCGCTTCCTCAACGAGGGCCACATGCTCGGCATCTACACGGAGGGCACGCGCACGGCAGATGGCCGTCTCTACCGCGGCAAGACCGGCGTGGCCCGCATGGCACTCGAGTCGGGGGCGCCGGTGATCCCGGTCGCGATGATCGGCACCTACGAGATCCAGCCGCCCGGTCGCATCTGGCCGAACATCCGACGTGTCGGTATCTGCTTCGGTGATCCACTCGATTTCAGTCGCTACGACGGCATGGAGTCCGATCGGTTCGTCCTGCGCTCTGTCACCGACGAGATCATGTATGCGCTGATGGAACTCTCCGGCCAGGAGTACGTCGACATCTACGCCACGCGGGCCAAGCAGATGAAGGCCGAGCGGGCCTCCGTGGCCGCGTCAAACGACGACGACGATTAATTCGGCGTGTCCACTCGGGCAGGACGTAGGCGGGGCTTCGCCGACAAGACGACTCGAACCCGCGTTTTCAGGCGCTGAATCGCGGGCTGCGGACGTCTTGCGGCGAGGGGAACCCCGTCGACGTCGTCGATTCGTCCCGTTGCGACACTGCGCGCGGCACAACCGCCAGAGCGACTCGGCGGAGGAATGTGCGCTTGCCCATGGCGTCGGCCCACGTCCAGCGCACGAAGCGGTAACCGGCCGCTTCGAGGTCGGCTTGGCGTGCTTTCTCAGCCATGACGTCCTGGGCTGCTGTGTATTTGACGGCACCGTCCGCTTCTCCGATCACCCGTGCCCCACGCCACAGAAAGTCCACGCAATACCAGCGACCGCTTGCACCCTGGACCCACGCCTGAGGGATGGGGGCTGGCAATTCGGCCTCGAGGAAGTCATGCCAGGACAAGGCCTCGAGGACTGATTCGACGCGTGGGTCGCAGAACTCGAGGGCCGCGCGGACATGTGTCGCTCCCCTGCGCGGGGCACGGGCCAGGCAGGCAATCGTCGATCGCGCGACGCCATCGCGCACCTCCTCCTGGGTCATCCACTTCCTGAGTTGGAACGGGTCGAGGGGCGTGCACCGCTCGATGTGTCGACGCTGAGCGATGGACAAGGTCGCTGCTGCCATGCGGACGTCGAGCCGGCGATGCCGGATCACGTCGATTGCCGTGCGAAGGGGGAGTGTCACCCCGGGCCCCGAGTCGTCCTCATCGACGTCTTCAGGGCTGAGGTCCTCCCGCACGATGCGGACCCCGCCCTTCGTGCCGGTGCGGACACGTGACGCGGTGGGGAGCAACAGCGTCGGCACCGGCCCGGCCTGCGCGAGCAGGGGGATCGCCCACCGCTGGGCCGCCCCATCGCCGCCGACGACGGCCTCACCTCCCGGCCACACTCGAGCTCGGCTGTGGGCGAGGCGCCACGCGTCGAGTTGGTGGCCATCGGCCACCAGGTAGGTGCCCCGCGTCAGTCGTCGGAGGTCACCTGAGGCGGCGGCGCGCTCGAGTCGATCACCCGTGATTCCCTTGGATTCGGCGTCGCACGTGCGAAACGCGGTGTGGCCGAAGGCCGCGAGGACCTCACGGAGAGTGCACGCAACTGACATGGGGCCAGGGTGGGCAATTCATTCATCCGCGGTGATGTGGGGAGCTGACCTGTGGGCACCGGGCTCGCGGTCCGCCTGTGGGCCGCCACGCACAGTTGCACCGATAAGACACCCCGAACCCGCGTCGTGCGCCCTGAGCACGCGGGTTCGGGGTGTCTTGCGGGTCGATCAGCCGTCGTAGCCGGGGCGGGGCACCGTGCCCATGAGGGTGGTCGCGAAGCCCCCATCGACGGTGATGTCTGCTCCGGTGACGTAGCGCGATCGCTCGCTCGCGAGGAAGACCACCACATCGGCGATGTCGTCGGCCCGGGCCACGCGCCGCAGGGGGATGGCCGCATCGCGACGCTCGGCGACTCCGGGTGCCTGGTAGTAGGCCTCGGTCATGGGCGTGCGCACGAGTCCGGGGCTCACTGTGTTGCTGCGTACGCCGCTCGGTCCGAGCTCATAGGCAAGCTGCTGCGACATGAGAGCCACTCCCGCCTTGGATGCGCTGTAGGCACCGCTGCCGGGCTGGGGATTGCGCGAGGAGATCGAGGCGACATGGATGAGTGAGCCGGAGCCGCGCTCCACCATCGCGGGGGCGAAAGCGCGTGTCGTGGTGAGGTAGCCGGTGAGGTTGATGTCGAGCACGCGCTGCCAGTCCTCGGCGGACACGTCGAGCAGTGTGCCTGGACGACTGATGCCCGCGGCATTCACGAGGATGTCCACGGCTCCCGCGGTGGTCGCCGCGCGGCGTACGGATTCGACGTCGGTCACATTGCATGCGATGCCGGTCACGAGTGCACCCTCATCTGCCGCCTGCTGCGCGGTGTCGGCCAGGGCGGCCTCATCGCGGTCGAGTGCCCAGACGATCACGCCGGCGCGGGCCAGGGCGAGCGCGCAGCCCTGACCGATGCCACTGCCGCCACCCGTCACCGCGGCCGTGCGCCCGGTGAGACCGAGCCAGTCGCTCACGCACTCGCTCCCACGTTGGCGCCCGCGGGCTGCGACGCGGCCAGCACGCGCAGGGCCACCTTGGTCTGCTCGACCTGATCGAGCCATAGCGGGCGCAGGATGTCGATGCGCCACTCGTGCGACTGCGCCTGTGTGAGCGGGCCGGCGATGGGCACGAACCCGCTCGGTGAGGACTCATGGATGGCGATCATGCTCACCGCGAGGTCCGCCTGGATCGGGTAGATGGGTGGCTGTGGTCCGCGGGCGCCGATCATGCCAACGAGGTAGAGCTTCTCCAGGTCGAGGGGCACCACCGCTCCACCGACGCGCAACGGCACACCGTCCTGCTTCACGAGCAGCGCATCGTCGAGGAAGGGCAGCGAGGCGTGGAAGCCTGTCGCCCACAGGATCGTGTCGAAGTCATCACTCGTGCCATCGGAGAAGTGGACCGTCGTGCCGTCGAAGCGCTCGATGCCGGGACGGACGGTGATGCGACCGTGCTGGATCCAGTAGAGGAGCAGGTCGTTGACCACGGGCGGACCGTCGGCGAGCGCTCGGTGATCCGGGATGGGCATGCCGGGGTAGTCGGACGCCTCGCCCACGGAGACGCGCATCATCAGGCGCGCGATGAGGTCCTGCTCCTCGAAGGTGTACTCCTGCATCCAGGCGAGCTCGGAGCGCGGCTTGCCGAAGAAGGTCTTGGGCTGGAAGTGGTGGCCTCGCCGCATCACGATGTGGGTGTCGAAGTGCTGCTGGGCAGCGTCTACGGCGAGGTCGCACCCGGAGTTGCCGGAGCCGACGACGAGGACGCGGCGCCCCTCGATGTCCCCGGTGTTGCGGTAGGAACCGGAGTGGATCTGCTTGCCGGTGTAGGTGCCGGGCACTTCGGGGATCTTCTGGTCCCGCAGGTGGCCGTTGGCCACCAGCACGCCGTCGTACTCGCGCCGCACGCCATCAGACGTCCGCACAATCCAGCCCGCTGAGCCGACCGGGCCGTCGGTCGGGATCGGCTCGACCGCGTCGACCGAGACCCCGAAGGTGATGTGCCGGCTCAGGTCGAAGGCGTCGGCGTAGAGGTGGAAGTACTCCAGCATCTGATCGCGGTGGGGGAAGAGTGGCCAGTGCGCGGGCATCGGGAAGTCGGCGAAGCCGGTCACCTGGCGCGAGGTGATGAGGTGGAGGGCGTCGTAGTCGTGGTTCCAGTGTCCGCCGATCGTGTCGGACTTCTCGAAGCAGTCGACCTCATGGCCTGTGTCGAGCATGGCCTTGAGTGAGGCCAGCCCGGCCGGGCCGGCGCCGATGATGCAGTAGCGGGTCATGGAATCTCCTGCGTGATCAAGGTTGGCTGGAATAGTCGAGGATGTGGTGCATAAGCGGGAGATCGAAGATCCTCTCGATCTGGGCGTCGGGGTAGCCGCGTGAGAACTCCCCGACCGTCGAGCGGATGTGGTCGTCCCATGCGCGGAGCGCGGCGTCGCGGTGATGGGTGCGGATGGCCTCGACCAGGTGGTCGTGCCGCTCGATGAGCGCGGCGTGGTCGACGGAGTCGTAGGTGATCCCGAGGACGCGGACGAAGACGGGGATGTCGCGCGCCGTCTGGTCGAGGACGGCGGTGATGCGCTCCAACCCCGACAGATCGAAGAGGGCGCTTTGGAAGGCGAGATCGGCGTCCATCATGAGCAGCGGGTCGCCCTGCACCTCGGGATCGCGAAGCCGATCGAGGAGGACGAGCGCATCGTCGAACTCCGGCGCGGTGGCGACATCGAGGCTGATGGCGTGCTGCAGAGCCAGGCTGCCCAGGCCCTTGCGTACGACGTAGACCTCGAGGATGTCCTCGAACGTCGGCGAGGCGACGACGGCGCCGCGATTGCGCCGCAGCACGACCAGGGCCTCGGCAGCGAGCAGGCGGATGCCCTCGCGCACGGGGCCACGGGAGATACCGAGTTCGGCGGCGATGTCGGCCTCGATGAGCCGGTCTCCGGGGCGCAGCGTGCCTTCGAGGATCGCGTCGCGGATGCGCTGGACGACCATCTCGGCGGTGGAGATGCCGGGCAGCGGCTCGAGGCTCATCGGACTGTGCTCATCGCAGGACATCCGCACCGGAGATGACGATGGTCTCGCCATCGACGAATCCCGCTGCGCCGGAGCCCGTGAGGATCCACACCCACTCGGCAATCTCTGCGGGCTGTGCGACTCGGCCCAGGGGGATCGACTTCGCCGCCTCGGCCATGCGCCCGGTCGCCGCATTGCCGGGGGTGTCGACCCAGCCCGGCGCAATGCCGTTGACGCGAATGCCCTTGGGTGCGAGCTCGAGTGCCAGTGATTTGGTGAGCATGACAACCGCTGCCTTGGAAGCGCCGTAGAGCAACTGCCCGCGCGAGACAGTGAACGCATCGACCGATGCGAAGTTGACGATCGCTGATCCGGCGGGCATGAAGGGCAGGCATGCGGCGGTGACATTGAGCAGGCCGAAGACGTTGACATCGAAGATGTGGCGGTAGAGATCCTCGGAGTAGGTCTCGATCGTGGTGGGCGGGTAGACGCCAGCGACATTGGCCACCGCGTCGATGGAGGAGTCACCCACCGCTGAGGCGATGCCCGCGGCCGTGGCGTCGACGTCGCGGATGTCGACCGCGAGGGGAGTGAGAGCGGCATGCCGGAGGCCCAGGTCAGGGGTGATGTCGACGCCGAGCACCTGCCACCCGCGCGCGAGGTACATCTCGGCGGTGGCATAGCCCATCCCGCTGGCGGCACCGGTGACGACGGCGGTGGGCATCTCGGGCTCCTCTAGAAGATTGTCAACAATCTACGAAAGGAGGCTACGTCGTCGGTCGGACTCCGGTCAAGACCGGGGCCTCACACCACGCGGGGGTTGCAGACGGCGAGGTTGTCGGGGAGCACGAAGCCCTTGATCGTCTTGGTCTTGGCCCCGGTGGCCACGTCGATCACGGTGACGGTCCCGACTGGCGAGGCGGACCCCTTCTTGCCCAGGGAGTTGGCGACGTACGCCGTCGCGCCATCGGGAGTGAAGGCGACATCGAAGGGCAGCGGACCCCCGGAGATCGTGTTGCTCACGACAAGGCTCTCGACGTCGATGATGGAGATATTGGGGGTGGCGTTGGTGGTGCCGATGTTGGTCACCCAGGCGGACTGCCCGTCCGGGGTGAAGGTGATGCGCTCGGGCTTGTTGCCCACGGTGATGCTGGTCAGGAGGTCATTGGTCGCCGTGTCGATGACGTGGACCTGATCAGCGGAGTTGCCGGCGACCCAGAGCTGGCTGCCGTCAGGGCTCAGCGCGAGTTCCTTGTTGCGCGACCCGGTTGGGATCACGGCGGCTGGCTCGCTCCAGTCAGTGGTCGAGTAGAAGTAGACGTTGGTGTCGCTCTGGGAGAAAGCAGACACGTAAACGCCTTGACCGTCGGCGGTCACCGCGACGCCGTATGCGCCGGGGACCTCGAGATCCTGCGATGTCGCGGTGTTGGTGGCCGTGTCGATGATGGTGAGATCGGGGCCGTTGGGCGAGGCGTTTGCGACGTACACGGTCGACCCGGAGCCGTCCATGGCGATGTTGGTGGGAATCGCGTCATCGGCGATGGTCGCTGTCACGGTGCGGGTCATGAGGTTGATCACGCTGATGCCACCACCGTTGTTGGTGACGTAGGCGACGCTGCCACTCGGATCGATCACGATGCTGCCCGGCGTCTTGCCGATCTTGATGCGCTTGCCGAAGGGAAGGTTGGTCGTGGTGTCGACCGTGCGCACGGAGCCGGTGCCGCCGGATCCGAAGAACTCGACGACGTAGAGCGTGTTGACGCATCCGGGGCGCCCCTGCTGGACCGGCATCGCCTGGGAGGCGGGTGCCGCGAGGAGAGCGGCTGAGGTCATTCTTCAATTCAATGAAGCGAGACGAGGGAGCCAGACTCACGTTACTTTGGACACGTTTCTGGGGCCTGCGGTTGTCTTTAGATCGGTGTGTGACTGGTTCCGTCTAGATCAGATAGGGCGGGTTTTGCGGCAAGCACATTTTGCCCGCCGGGGAACTATGATTGACCTCTGGCCCTTGTTCGAG
>CAJBMR010000125.1 GCA_903954205.1 uncultured bacterium
ATGCCCGGCAAGGAAGGCCCCGCGATCGATCACCATGTCGATCTCGTCGGCACCGGCCGCGACAGCCTCCCGCGTGTCGGTGAGCTTGACGTCCAGGCTTGCCCGACCCGACGGGAAGGCGGTGGCGACCGCCGCGACGTGAAGGGCATCGCCCACCGACTCCCGGGCAACGCTGGCCATGTCGCCGTAGACGCACACCGCTGCCACATGAGGGGTCGACGGATCGGTGGGGTCGGGGCGCAGGGCCTTGGCGCACAGCGCGCGCACCTTGCCGGGGGTGTCCATGCCCTCCAGGGTGGTCAGATCCACCATGGAGATCGCCAGGTCGATCGCGCGCTCCTTGCTCGCCGCCTTGATCGATCGGGTCGCCAGCATGGCCGCTCGGGCTTCGGCGCCCACCTGATCGACTCCCGGCAGGCCGTGGAGGAATCCGCGCAAGGTCGCGTCGCTCGACGTGACTTCAGCAGCGAGGGTGGCGGTCACCCGACCAGCCTAGTCCCGGGTGCGCGCGTACATCACAAGGTCATGGTGGCGCCCATCCGCCCTCATCTGGGCCGCACGCAAGACCCCCTCGCGATGGAACCCCGCCTTCTCGAGACTGCGCTGCTCGGTGACGTTGTCCACGTCGGTGCTGGCCTCGACGCGGTGCGCGCTCGCCAAGAGGTGATCGCCGAGCAGTCGCTGTGCGAGCGAGCCCCAGCCCTGGCCGCGCCACTGCGGCGCGAGGGCGATCCCCATCGACCACGCTCGCGAGCCGACAGTGGGGCCGTAGTGGACGGCATGCCACGACATCGTGCCGATGATGTCGCCGTCGACGACGATGACGGCCCGGTGGTGCTCACCGGGCACCGTTTCACCGTCGCCCCACGCATCCCATTCGGAGGAGTCGTCAGGGCAGTTGTCGGTCTCACTCCGGGATCGAATGACGCAGGTCCGGCCGTCGACCTCGACGGCGGCGATCATGCGGCCCCGAGTCTTTCGCTCACGGCGGCGGCGAGGCGGTCGAGGGTGGCTTCCGCGTCCTCGCGCGCGATCGCGAGGCCGGCTCCATCGACGCGACGCACCACTTCGAGATAGCACTTGACCTTTGGCTCGGTACCGCTCGGACGCACGATGACGCGTGCCCCCGGTAGGCGCAGGAAGATGCCATCGGTGGCGGGCAACCCGGCGTAGCCCATCGCGAGATCCACCGTCTCCTCGACGGGCATACCCGCCAGGTCGGCAGGCGGATTCACTCGCATCCCCTCGACCGCGGCTGCGATGAGCTCGGGCGAGGGCATCCGCAGCGAGATCTGACGCGTGGCGTGGACTCCGTGGCGCAGGGCAAGTTCGTCGAGCACATCGAAGACCGTGCGGCCCTCGGCATTGAGAGCAGCGACGAGCTCGAGTGCGAGCAACGCCGCGGTGATGCCGTCCTTGTCGGTCACGTGACGCGGATCGACGCAGTAGCCCAGCGCCTCCTCGTAGCCGTATCCGAGGTCGGGCACGCGCGAGATCCACTTGAATCCTGTGAGCGTGGTGGCGTAGTGGACTCCGGCATCCTCGGCGATGCGCTGGAGCATCGTGGAGGAGACGAGCGACGCCGCCATCGTGCCCACGAATCCACCGCGCCGCAGCAGCCACCACCCGAGCAGCCAGCCGACCTGGTCGCCGCTGAGCACCACCCACTCACCGGGGGTGTGGGCATCAGCGTGGGCGGGTCTGCCGTGGGGGACGCCGACGACGAGCGCACAGCGATCCGCGTCGGGATCCGTCGCGATGATGAGGTCGACGTTGATGCGACGGCCCTCCGCGAGGGCGAGGTCGAGGGCGCCCGGCTCCTCCGGGTTGGGGAAGACGACCGTGGGGAAGTCGGGGTCGGGATCCCGCTGCTCCACCACGGTGAAGGGCGCGGGGAATCCTGCCCGTATGGCAGCCTCCTGCAGCACCGCCGATCCCACGCCGTGCATGGCGGTGTGCAGGCTCACGACATCGCGGGGAGTGTCGCGCTGCGGCACTCTGGCAGCCTGCGCGACGTAGTCCTCGACGATGTCGTCGCCGAGGGTGATGTGGTCATCCGAGCGGGGAAGCTGCGCAAGTGGGCCCACCGCGGCGATGAGAGCCGCGATCTCGGCGTCGGCGGGTGGCACGATCTGCCGCCCATCCCCGAGATAGACCTTGAGGCCGTTGTCCTGCGCCGGGTTGTGACTCGCCGTCACCATGAGACCCGCGTCGGTGCCGAGCGCGCGCACGGCGTAGGCGAGGACCGGGGTGGGCAGGGGGCGTGGGAGGACCAGGGCCTTCACGCCGGCGCCCGCGAGGACCTCGGCGCAGTCGCGCGCGAACTCAGCCGACATGTGCCG
>CAJBMR010000126.1 GCA_903954205.1 uncultured bacterium
CGACGACCGCGATGGCGACGTAGAGGAATGTCCTCAGGACCGCTGGCAGATAGAAGTTGTTGGGGCCGAAAAGCCGGTCCCACACCACCTGGACCTGAGTGAACTGCCACTCGAGCGGATTCCAGATGGGGATGGGGGTGCGGAAGATCGGATCGACGGCGCCGAAGGCGACACAGAACACGACGTAGAGCGGAATGAGGAAGAACAGCGCAATCCAGACCATCGCGGGGAGGCCAAGGATCGGCCAGAGAAAGCGCGTGGAGCGATCGCCCACGTCACGCCCCGGCCTTGAACTGCTGCCAGATCGCCTGGTACTCGGCTTCAACCTCGGGTGGGAGTTCGAGGACGGGGTAGCCCACCTGGAACCACTCCGGCTTGACCACCGCGGCCGAGAGGTTCTCCGGGAGATAGCCGTCGGCCACCATCGACTCGGGAGTGAGGGATCGCAGCGGCGGCTGGTAGCCGACCCAGGAGAAATTCTTCAACGACACTTCGGTGCCGAGCATGTAGTTGAGGAAGTGATAGGAGAGGACCGGGTTCTCGCCGCCCTTGAGGACGCAGATGAAATCGTTGTTGAGGAGACCGCGCCCATCCGGCGGGCTCCAGTAGCGCAGGACAGAGGGATCCACACCATCGGGCATGTAATTCTGCCCGGTGATCATGTCGCCCGACCAGCACTGAGAGAGGGAAAGGACACCCTCGGGGATGTCGGTGTAGCCGCTGATGGTGACGCGGGGCTGGCTGAGGGAGAGCATCTCCAGCATGGCGTCACGAGCAGCACCCAGGACTGCAGGGTCCGCGGTGTTCACATCTGTGCCGCCATCGCGGAGGATCGTCATCCCGATCACCTCGCGGTCATCGTCGAGAACCGCGATCTCACCGGCGTACTTGGTGTCCCAGAAGACGTCGTAGGGGTCAGGGCGCGCGCCGATGTCCTCGGGGATGAGGTCGCTTCGCCAGCCGATTCCGGTCGTGTAGATGACGTAGGGGACGGTGTACTGCCACTCCAGGTCGTACCAGGGATTCTGGAATTCCTCCCACACGTCAGCAATGTTGTCGATGTAGTCGTGGTTGAGGGGGCGAATCAGGTCGCCGTACACCAGGCGCCCGATGTAGTTGTAGGACATGAAGGTGACGTCGTAGGGACTGCTGCCGCCGCGGATCTTCGTAAGCGCCTCGGGGTAGTCGTTGAACGTCGAGACCTCCACCGTGACGTTGTAGTCGGCGTACTCCTTCTGGAAGTCCTTGACGACTGCCTTGTCGAGATAGTCGGGGTAGTTGTAGATGCGAAGCGTCGCGTTAGCCTCGGGCTCCAGGCCCGATGCGATCGGCTCATTGCCGGGATTGATCGGCCACTTGACCGGGTTCTGGGGCGAGGCGATGGGAATCCCAGCCGGGCTCGGTGCTGCGGAGCCCGAGGCTGAGCCGCCAGCCGAGCTCGCGCCCGTGGGGCCGCTCAGGGGTTGGTCGCGAGCGCATGCGGCGAGTGCCCAGGCGCCCGGAAGGGCGAGCGCTGACGTCTGCAGGAGGCGCCGGCGCGAGACAGGGCGGTGGGGGGACCCAGACATGAACATTCCTCGACTTCACTCGGCGGCGTCGGACAGTGCCTAGACTGAATCACCGATCAGTATTTCGCAAGGACTTGGCCAAACTCGCAGGAGGATCGCGTGTTCCACGCAGAAGAGGACTCACGAAGGTGAGCGGCGGCAGCGTCTCGGTCGTTGCGCTCACGAAGTCCTACGGCGAGGTGCCCGCCGTGCGCGGGATTGATCTCGATATTGCGGCGGGAGAGTTCTTCAGCCTGCTGGGGCCTTCCGGGTGCGGCAAGACCACCACTTTGCGCATGATCGCGGGCTTCGAGACCCCCACGTCAGGCGAGATTCGCATCGACGGCTCCGACGTATCCCGAATCCCGGCGAACGACAGACCGATCAATACCGTCTTCCAGAACTACGCGCTCTTCCCCTTCATGTCCGTGGAGGACAACGTCGCCTTCGGCCTGAGGTACCAGAAGGTCGGCAAGGCCGACGCCAAGCGCAAGGTGGGCGAGGCGCTCGAGATGGTCCGCATGGGGCAGTACGCGAAGCGCCGTCCCGGGCAACTGTCGGGCGGCCAGCAGCAGCGCGTGGCGCTCGCCCGCGCCATCGTGCTCGGCCCGCGCGTCCTCCTCCTTGATGAGCCCCTCGGTGCCCTCGACGCGAAACTGCGCAAGACGCTGCAGATCGAGCTCAAGTCGCTGCAGGAGTCACTCGGGATCACCTTCATCTACGTCACCCACGATCAGGAGGAAGCCCTCACGATGTCTGACCGCATGGCGGTCATGGCAGGCGGGCTGATCGAGCAAATAGGCACCCCTGCGGACGTCTATGACTCTCCCGCGACCGCCTACGTCGCGGACTTCCTCGGCAGTGCCAACGTCCTCGACGTCGAGGTCGCCGGACCTGCGGGCGAGGGCCGGACCACCATCCGGGTCGGCGGCGAGACGCTCACCTGCCGCGGCAGCGCGACTGCGGACAGCGACGTAAGGCTCGTGATCCGACCCGAGAGGCTGCTGCTTGAGTCGACGGACGAGGAGGCGGGCACGCTGAGTGGCTCCGTCGTGCGCGCCGTCTACCAGGGAGCCACCACCGACATCATCGTCGCCCTCGACAACGGATCCGAGCTCGTCGTGCGCCGACCCAGCGAGCGCGCCGGTCAGCATGCGGCTGGCGATCAGGTGACGGTGCACTGCAGGGCTGACGCCATGCGACTGCTCCCCGTCGGAGCCCTTGTCGATTAGGCAGTCACTCCACGGTGATGTCGACGTAGGCCACTGACGTGAATTCGTCCGTGAGTAGGTAGTGGATGCGGTACTTCCCCACAGGCAGTGGCCAGGCCTTTCCCTCGGAATCCGGCCCCAGCGTCATCGACCCGGCCACCGACGGGGGAATCGCTCCTGCGTCGTGTCCTCCGACGTAACTCCACAGGAGATAGTCGTCGTTCCCGGGATCCGGAGCGGAGCCCTTGTAGACGCCGATCCAGTCCCACCGGTTGGCAGGCCCATCAACCCACGAGATCTCGATGGGCTCACCCTCGGCGTAGGCCGGCTTGGCTGAGACGAGAATCGGAGATGCGGTGGCGGATCGCACCCAGAACGCTGCCCGAGCGAGCTCATCGCCGTCCGCGCCGAGGAGGACTGCCTCGTAGCCGATCGGATCCCAGCCGATCGTTTCCACGACGAATGCACCGGACGCACCACCTCGAAGCGTTTTGACAGCAGACCCGGGATCTGCGCCTGAAGGCACGATGGCCACCGTCGTCATGTCATTGCCTGGAGCGTGGTAGCGGACCTGCACGGAGTCGCCGTCAGTCAGCATCGCGCTGCTCAGGGAGATGGACGTGGGCAGGGCGACCGGAGTGACCTCGAAGGTGGACAGCACAGCGCGGTGGTCCGATGTCCACCTGGTGAAGCCGATATCGACGTCGGGGTCGCCATTCTTGCCGACGAGCTCGCTGGACAGCGTCGTCGTGGCACCGCCGGCGTAGACGTAGTCGACGCGATCACCGACGCCACGCCGCTTGAGGTCTGGGTTGCCCCAGGTGATGCCTGGCTTAGCCAGGGGATCGGGGTGGATCTCCCGGTAGGTGTCCCGCATGCCCAGCCCCGCGAGTTCCTCGGAAACCGGCCACAGGATCGGCTCGGAAACACCGTCGCGTGTGCCCACGGTGATCGCCGTGTAATCCAGGCTGGACGGCGTGTTGAGATCGCCTGTGAGGAAGACGGGGTAGCCGGCAGCGATCACATCCTCGAGATAGGGGGTGAGGAGTTTCAGGGAGGACAATCGCACCTCCTCCTCCGTCGCTGTGACCTCTTGGATTGAGGAGCCTCGCGCGAGTAGGGCGGGGCCGTATCGCACGTAGTCAAGGTGCGTGTTGAAGAACGCAACGACGTAGCCGGGCTCAACTTCGATGAAGGCGTAGCGACCGTCAGCCCCAGAGGGCTCGAGAATGGGGTACTTCGACATCAACTGGAGCCCGATGTTGAAGTACGGGTAGCCGGTGTGTGCGGCGATCTCAGGAAGACGGTTGTAGGACTCGAGGAGCCCGACGACGTCTGCATCGATGCTCTCGATGACGGCGTCAGTTGACTTGTCGCCTCCATATTCCACGTTGTAGACGAGGACGCTCATCTCCATGGGCTCGCCCAGCGGCGACACGCTGGCCAAGGCCGAGGGCTGCGGGGAAGCGGACGTCGACGAGGATGTTGCCGACATGCCGGTTGGACTGCTGCCTCCGCCTCCTGCTGTGCAACCGACCACAAGGAGCGGGGCGACAACAAGGAGGGGGCGACAACAAGACTGAAGAGCTTGGGGAGGGCTGAGGGTCGCATGAGTCCTCCGTCTACGCCCCCGGGTCAAGCGCCCCGCCAGTGTGGCAGCGGGTTACAGCACTGACAAGGGGCAGCAATTCACGCGCAGGCGAACAGCTCGGGCGCGTTAGGCGCTGGCCGACTCCTGCACGGCAGCAAGGGGCTGCCCGAGGTAGCCGCGCGCGATCATGGTCACGAACTGGTAGATCGCGTCCTCGTCCGGGGAGAGCGGGCCAGGCTCCGCGAAGCCGCTGTCCATGCCTCGCTGGACCGACTCGCAGGCGCCCCAGTCCTCACGATTGGTGATGTCCCAGAAGTCCATGGCGTACGCCGGGCTGAAGTCAGGCTTCTCCAAGGCCTCGGGCGGGAAGTACCACTGGCACTCCACCCATGTCTCGCGTGCGGACAGCGGCACCATGCGGTGCGTCATCACGTAATCGGGATGAAGGCTCACGAGGAGGTTCGGGAAGATGCCGATGTAGTCGATGCGACGCTTCTCGACGTCATTGAGCCCCGGGATGAAGACACCGTCGCTGTGGCCATCGAGTGACATGGTCACTGCATGCGGGCGGAGGTCCTGCCAGCCACCTACCCAGACGCCAGCGGAAGCCGCCCAGTTCTCGCCACTCTCCGGCGGGCTCACCTGGCAGAGCTCCGGGTGGATCGACGAGCAGTGGTAGCACTCCTGGTAGTTCTCGATGACGATCTTCCAATTGGCTTGGATGACGTACTCATGGCGACCCTGCACGACAAGCCGCTCAGGCGCGTACTGAGCGATCCGCTCCTCCAGGCCGGCCACGTGCTGCGCCAGCGGGCCGGCCAGACCCGAGATATCGAGGAAGATCCATCCGTGCCACTCCTCCACCGTGATCGGGCGCAGGGGGAAGTCGGCCATATCGAAGTTGCCGAAGCCGCCGTAGCCGGCCGCACTGAAGAGCTCGCCGTCGAGCTTGTACGACCACGAGTGATAGGGGCAGGTGATCGCGCGGGCCTTCGTCGAAGATCCGCACGGAAGGATCTCGTGGCCGCGGTGGCGGCAGACATTGGCAAAGGCATTAAGCGTGCCGTCCTGTCCTCGGACGAGTAGCACGGAGGTGTCGCCCACCTTGTCGGCGCTCTGCATGCCGGGCTCGGCAATCTCGTCGCTGCGCCCGACGCACTGCCAGCCGCGGAAGAACTGCTGTTGCTCCCAGGCAAAGACCTCATCGGAGGTGTACGCCGCGACGGGCAGCATGCGGCTTTCGCCAAAGGGAGCCAGCGTGCGCGCGAGCTGATCGGCAGGCAGGGGGGCAGGCGTGAAGGTGGGGGCCATGGCGGCATCCTAGGCCTGCCGTCACACCGTGATCCAGCTACTCACGCGTCCACCCGCTCTACTGAAGAGCGGTCACATGCTGCAATCGATTGCGCAATCGATTGCACGCGGATCTAGGGAGTCGCCTACTCGATGACCGCATCGACGGCCACGCAGCCGCCATGTCCCACGATCAGTGGGTTCACCTCCACGAGGGATAGCCCCTCCGACAGCAGCACGTCTGCGATCCGGCTCGCCACCACGCACAGTCCACCCACGTCATACGTCGCTCCCCCGCGCGCACCGGCGAGCACCGCTCGTCCGCGCAACCCCTCGAGGGCGCGGCGCACTCGATCGGGCGAAGCCGGCAGCGGGATGCAGGCAACGTCAGAGAGCGCCTCGGTCCACAGGCCACCCAGGCCGATCGTCAAGGTGGGCACGACACCCTCGCGCCGTGCCGCGACGATCACCTCGACACCCGGATCGGCCATGGCCTCGACGAGGACGCGCGCACCGGGGGCGATGCCGAGGATGCGCCCAGCCTCGGCGGCGACATCGCCATCGGAATCCAAGCCGAGAACGACGCCGCCTATGTCGCTCTTGTGGATGACTCCCTCGGCGAGGATCTTGAGCGCGACCGGATAGCCGAGAGCGCGAGCAGCAGTCACCGCCTCCTCAGCGCTGCCCGCCACGCGCCCCTCGGGCACTGCGATGCCGTACGTCGCGAGCAGGGCCTTGGCACCAGCCTCATCGAGCGAACGTGATCGATGATCCGACGCGACCGCCGAAGCCATCTCCCGCAGTCGGGCAGCGTCGGGGTGTGGCGATTGCAGCACGTGAAGCGCGCGCAGCGCATTGTCGAGACCCGCGACCGCTCCCGGCGCAGCCTGTCCCGGTGTCGTGGCCACGACGAGGGTGTCGAATCCAGCCCGCTCACCGCCGAGAACCCCACCGGCCCGCGTGGATCGCCACTCGGCAAGCGGGCCTGGCGGAAGCCCGGGCGGCTCATCCTGGACGTAGACGAGGTGCCCGACCCCGGGGTCGCGGCCCACGGTCTCCGCAAGTGCAGCGATGGCCTCGGTGTCCGCCCAGACGAGGGCGGTGTGGTCGAGGGGATTGGCCACGGTGGCGGCGGGCGGGAGCAACTCACGCAGTCGCTCCTGCGTCGCGGCATCCAGATCCGCAAGTGCCACGCCGAGGTCGTCGGCCAGGTCGGCGGCAACGGCCGCGTCACCGCCGGAGCACGTGAGGAACGCCGCTCCGCGCGAATCGCGCCTGCCCAGCGCCAGCGCCCGCGCGGTCTCGAGCAACTCCAGCGGTTGCTTCACCATGACACCGCCGGCCTCGGCGATCATCGCCGCGAAGACCGCCTGATCTCCGACCAGTGCAGCCGTGTGTGCCGCGCCTACGGCCGCACCGCGCACGCTGCGCCCGGCCTTGAGTACGACGACGCGCACGTCACGCTCGGCGCATCGGGCAAGGGCCTCGCACCAGGCTGCGCCATCACCGTCTCCCTCGACGTAGAGCGCGACTGCGCGCACGCCTTCGAGCAGCGCGACCTCGCCGAGCAGCGTTGGAGTGTCGATCACCGCCGCGTTGCCTGTAGAGACGACGGTGTGCAGGCCCTCGCCGGAGCGGTGCGCCATGCCGACCACGCCGACATTGCCGCTGTCGGAGATGAGTGCGACTCCGCCAGCGACATCGGGAAGCGTCACGGCATCGCCCCACAGGGGCGCCCGCGCCATCACGCTGACCAGGCCGTTGCCATTAGGGCCGATGACGGCCATGCCGCCGGCTGCCGCCACCAGATCGCCCTGCAGGTCCGCGCGCCCTGCCTCAGCGAAGCCCGCGGCGTAGACGATCGCTCCTCCGCAGCCCAGCGCAGCAGCTTCGGCGACGTAAGCCGCCACGGTGTCCGCAGGGGTCGCGACAACGACAGCGTCGACAGTCCCGGCATCGGCCAGTGTCGGCACGCATCGCACACCCGCGGCCACGGTCCGGGTGGGGTGCACCCCGACAATCTCCCCCGCGAACCCGGCTCGCTGGAGGTTGAGCAAGGTCGCTTGCGCGTAAGAGCCCTCCCGATCCGTGGCCCCCAC
>CAJBMR010000127.1 GCA_903954205.1 uncultured bacterium
CCGATAGGGAGCAGCGTTCCGTACTCGGTGTCGAAGGTTGCGATCGTGCACATGACATCGATCCTCGGAAAGGTTCTCGGCCCAGATGTCTTGGTGAATGCGGTGGCACCCGGTCTAGTCGCGACGGCATGGACTGCGGAGTGGGGTGCCGTCAAGGATGGCGTGAGCAGCGCCGCGCCCCTGCGCCGCGTGGGCCATCCGGAAGACATCGCTGCTGCTTGCGATTACCTGCTGAACACCAACCACACCACCGGCGCATGCATTGCCGTCGATGGCGGTATGCGACTCATCGTCTGACAATCGCCTGGCAATTCACGGTGCCGCCGCCAGGCAAGAGTGATCAAGTTCGACGAAAGCCGATGTAGATCACCGGTTGGCTCGACTTCATCGTCGGCTCGGCGAGCTGTGGGAAAGCCGTGGCCCTGAAGACTGACTCGATAGGACCGAGCGGGCTAGCCGCATTCCTTGCGAGTCGTGCAGGTGATCGTGGTGGTCACCTTGGAGTCAAGCGTGCCGAACTCCATGCCGGGAGTGAAGAACGTGGTGCCGATGTAGGCGTTGAGATTGCTCACGAGTTGCGGATCGTCGACGATGGAGACATCACCGGTGATGCGTTGCCTATCGGTCCGCTTCCAGACGGCTCCCGCCTTGGCGACCTTGCCCTTCGTGACCTTGACCGTCATGTTGTTGACGCCGAAAATCGCGACTCGGTCGCCCCCGACTGCGTCGGCCTCATCCTGGAAGGTGATTCGGCCGGTCGTGGCGCCTGCCCCGGTGGCGTACTCAAGGTGGGGCGACGCGAGATCGATCCTGCTCAGCGAAGCGCCGATAGCCATCGTTCCCGTGTTCGCGACGACGCCCGGCTTGAAGGGCGTGGTTACCGGAAAGTGAAGGGCCTGCGTGCCCGAGGGGTTGGTGCTCGTTGCGGGGTCCAGAGCCTGGAACTGCACGCCAACCACGCTGAATTGGCTGTACACCTCGGTCAGGAGCGTGATGGTCGTAGATCCGCTGACCTGGGATGTGACCTTGGCCTGGGCGGGCGTAGCGGCGATGCCTGCACCAGCGACGAGTGCTGCCGCGCTGACGGCGCTCAGGAATGTGGTGCTCTTGCGCATCGATCCTCCAAAGAATGTCGAGGTGCCGACCCGGCTCCTCGCCGCCTGCGTGGCCGGGCCGATTCTGGCATATCCGCCATACCGGTCGCGCGCTATATGTCGATCCCCATGGCGAGGTAGTCCTGCTGCCACAGCGACTGGAATGTCTCGAGGCTCACGGCCACGACCTCGGCACGATCCGCACGAGCGAAGGCGCCGCTGCCGGTCACGGTGTCGACGATGTCGCTGATGGTCCGATTCCCGTCGACATGCTCGACGAGCGCTGCCTGCAGGGGTGTGAGTTCACGCTGCCAGTCATGCCGATGGATGACCCCGCCGCGCAGGCCGCAGCCTTTGCGGAACACGGGCACGTAGAGCAGGGGATCGCCGACGCCGAAGTCGATCGAGTAGGACGCCGGCTCCCTGTCGGGACGGCAGGCAAGGAAGTAGTGACAGGCATTGCTCGCATTGATCCGCTGCATGACCGACCACTGCTGCTCGCGCGGCATTGCGGCGACCGCTGAGAAGAAGGAATTCGAGGAGGTTGTCGGTGCGTAGTACGAAGCCTTGAGGAAGACATCCTGGAAGGTGAGCCCTGCCGACTCGACCAGCGCTCGGCATTCGTCGATGGTGTAGGCCTGCTCGCGGCCGTGCAGGAAGGTGTCGACGACACCGGCATCGTCGCCTAGGTCAGGGGCGATCTGGAGGTAACTCGCCAGCGGGTGCATGGGGCTTAGTTGAGCCAGGGCGTCGCGCACGACCGCCAGCGAAGCGTCGTCTTGGCCGAGGCCCATGTCCGCGAAGACGGACTGCATGAGCTGGACGCCGATCCGCCCGTAGGTGGCGTAGAGCATCACCGCGAGGACGCCGTCGGGGCGCAGGCGCTCGGCGAGTACTCGTATGCCGACAGCGGGATCGTTCATGTGATGAAGGACACCGGTCGTGACGACGAGGTCGAAGTCGCGATTGAGAGAGGCCACCTGCTCGATGGGTAGCTGGTGCAATTCGAGGTTGGAAAGGGTGTATCTGTCCTTGAGCCAGCGATGGTGATCAAGGGACGCATTGCTCACGTCGATCGCGACCACCTGCGCGGAGGGATTGGTATACGCAAACACGGCCGCCTGATTGGTGCCGCAGCCGGCGACGAGGATGTCCATGTCTGGCTTGTAGTCGCGGTCCGGCCACAGAAGACGATGAGCGTGGCTGGGATCGAACCACTGCCAGTTGCCCTGCAGCCACGCGTCCAGATCCTGGATGGGCGCGGGGTAGACCCACTTCTCGTATTGCCGGGAGACGATGTCGCCGAGGGGGTCAGAGGTCACGTGACGTCTCCTTCCGCTTCGGCATCACTTCATTGCCATTTCCCGTGTAGCGTCGCGCCCCTGACTGGTCAGCGTGCCGCCAAGGAGAGGATCCCACGATGTCTTCTACGCGCAGGCGCGGCCTGGCGGCCGCGCTCGGAGCCTCCGCCCTGGCCGGGGCAGCCCTGACGGGTGCGCCAGCCGTTGCCTCCGCCGACGTGAGCGCCTCCGCGAGTCAGTCGGCCTGCGTCGAGCGCGCGATGGATATGGCCCGTCCGCTCGTCAAGTCGAAAGCCAAGCCGGGGTCAGCGAGAGCGCGCGGGGTCAACGCGACGATCGAGCGTATTCGCGAGGCCTCGCCCGAGTGTGTCGATGTGCTTTTCCGTGACGGCACGGCAGGCAAGCC
>CAJBMR010000128.1 GCA_903954205.1 uncultured bacterium
CACGGCGACGGGTGCCCTCAACCAGGATGCCGGGCTCTCTCTCACGATCGACTGCCCCAAGCTCAAGGCCGTGAAGGTTGAGGCGTTCACCGCGTGGCGCACGGCCGTGGATGCCTGGGACCTTCAGTGCCGCGTCTCGGGCGATCGCACGGGTGCGCGCATCACGACCACGCTGACGGTCTCCCCCACATCATGAGGCGCACGATGATCGCCGCCACATGCGCGGCACTCCTCGCGTCCCTAGCCCTCACGTCGCCCGTCGGGGCAGCGCGCTCGGGTGAGTTGCCGCGGATCTGCTCCGAGGAGGAGACTGGGGCGCGCCAATGGGGGGCAGACCTCACGCGGCTCGTCAGCGACGGCATCGTCTCTCTCGACTCTCGCGAACTTACCGTGCGTGGTGAGGCCGCACAGTGGCGGCTGTGGGATCACGCCGACCCCGCGTTCTCGACGAGCTTCCACGCGATGTCGTGGCTCGTGCCGGGTCTGCGTCAGGGGGCGCCGGTGGTCGACATCCTCCTGGAGCGCGATGCGGCCATCCCGGACCCGGGCTACTTGGCCGGCTCGGATGCTCTCAAGGAGACGGGCTGGACGCCGGGCATCATCCGCTTGCGCATGGGCGTGGTCTCCTGCCTGTACGTCGCCACCGGTGATGAGCGACTCGTCCCTGTCATGGACCGACTGGTTGCCGCCAACCTCGATCCCTATCGCTATAGAGGCGCGCCGCTCAACAAGCCCCACAACCAGGGCACCCTGGCCAACATGTCGCTGCTTGAAGCAGCGCGCCTCTTCGATCACCCGGAGTGGCGCGAGGCGGCCATCCGCAGGTTCGAGGCTGACGCCCGCACGGTCTTTGATGCATGCGGCATGACCGCAGAGCAGTCCACGCTGTACCACCGCCTCAATGTCACCCTCTGGCGGCGCACACTCGTGCAGGTCGGGACCGAGGTCGATGCAGGGGTCGACATGGCAGCGGTGGTCCGTCAAGCAGCACTCGCGACATGGAAGCTCACGCGCCCCGACGGCGTCCTCGATGCCATCGGCACGGGCAACCGCGTGTCGATTACTGCATCGTCCCTGGGCCTTGAGGATGACACGGAGATGCCCGCGCGGCTCTATTGCGCAGATCTCGGATGGGCAGCCAATCGCTCCTCCTGGGACGACACCGCGACCCACTACGTGCTGCGGTTCGGCCCCCGGCCGGCGCAGCACGGTCATGAGGATCGTGGAGCACTCACCTGGTTTACCCAAGGCGTGCCCGTCTTCGCGGATCGCGGTGTCTTCGACCGCTCGCGTGGGCAGAGGTGGAAGTGGGCGCAATCCGCCCAGGCTCACTCCACCTTCCACGGCATCGGCGCCACCTGGAGGCGCCCATTCACGGCGGAGTACGCGCGCGTCGGCGACACCGATACCTACCGCGTGGAGACCTCCTATCGGCGCACCAGTCTCGAGCGCGTCTTCACCATCCCGCTACCCGTCGACGACACCGAGTCCGTCCTTCAAGTCGCTGATATCGGGCGGTCCAACATCGACCGCCAGTGGTACCAACGCTGGCAGCTTGCTGAGGGCTGGCTCCCTCTGGAGCGCACGACGGCATGGGAGCCGGCCGCCTTCCACGCCGAGTCGGGGCTCTACCTCTACGGTTCATGTCGCTCGGGTCACTACATGCGCATGTCGGTCGCGGAGGTCGAGACCTTCCCGGCCTGGCGCGTGGCTAAGCCCGCGTATGCGCTGGAGTGCGGCGTCCTGGCCAAGGAGGTGCGGCTCGAGACCCTCTGGGTGGTGAGCCCGGTGGAGGGCACGCTCACCTGGAATGCGCTCACGGGCGAGTACGCCGTATCCCCACCTGCACCGATCGAACCGGTCGATCCGATCGAACCCACCGATCCGATTGCGCCGGTCGATCCGGCGCCACCACTAGACGCCACTTAGCCGCGATTTCGTCCCTCGGAACGCGGTTATCGGGCGTCTTGAGGCCGGGCTGACGTCAGAGGGAGAAGTCGGCGGGTCCAGCAGGCGGCGGAGCCTGTACGGCGCCGGGGAATTGCACGCGGAACGACACATTGCGCGCGCTGCCGCCCTCGTCGTCGCCGATGTAGGCGCGGACGACGTAGCCACCGGGGCGGCCGAACTGCACCTCGCCGCTCACCGCGAGCACGCTGCGCAGGTCGGCTCCGGGAGTCGCACCTGCGGGACGCCCTGCCTCGACACTGCCCTCGACGGCGAAGAGCTGCTCGCCGTCCTCGTGCTCCACGCTGATGGTGAGCGGGTAGTTGCGGTTGGTCTCGTTCCAGCCGATGGTGATGCTCACGCCGATGCCGAGGTGGAGCATGCCGAGGTTGCCCTCGCCATCGATGGGCTGCTCGAGGTCGGTCCACCCCGCGCCCTGGAGATAGAGCAGGCCGTTGACGGCCTCAGCGTGGTGGGCGAGGGTCACGTATTCGATCTGCGGCATCGGACCATGGTGCCCTATCGCAGCGCCGCCAGGCGGTCGAGGGCCTCGTGCAGCACCTCCGGGCGCTTGCAGTAGGCCCAGCGCAGGGAGCGCTCCCCGACCCCGGCGTGATCGCAGAAGACCTGAAGCGGGATCGCCACAACGCCGGCCCGATGGGGGAGCTCCCGGGCGGCGGTGAGTGCGTCGGGGTAGTCCGAGAGCGGCCCCAGGTCGGTCGTGAGGAAGTAGGTGCCCTCGGACTCCACCGCGTTGAAGCCGAGGTCACGCAGCCCGGCGGTGAGGATGTCGCGCTGCTCCTGAAGCCCGTGCCGAAAGTTCTCGAAGTAGGAGTCGGGCATGCGCAGGGCGTGAGCGATGGCGTACTGGAAGGGACCACCCGAGACGAAGGACAGGTGCTGGCGCACGGCGCGCACCGCGCGGATGAGATCGGTAGGACCGGTCGCCCAGCCGACCTTCCAGCCCGTGAAGGAGAAGGACTTGCCCGCACTCCCGATGGTGACCGTGCGCTCGGCCATGCCCGGCAGCGTGGCGATCGGCACATGCGGGTGGCCGTCGTACCAGAGGTGCTCGTAGGCCTCGTCGGAGATGACGATGAGATCGCGCTCGATCGCGAGGTCGGCGATGGCCTGCAATTCCTCGCGTGTGAAGACCACGCCGGTGGGGTTGTGCGGGGTGTTGAGCAGGATCAGCCGGGTGCGGTCGGTGACGGCTGCGCGCAGGGCATCGATGTCGGGGCGGAAGGCGGGCGGGCGGAGCGGCACGCTGACCCGTGTGGCGTTGGCCAAGGCGATGCCTACGGCGTAGATGTCGAACCAAGGCTCGAAGACGATGACCTCGTCACCCTGATCGCACAGTGCGAGCAGGGCCGACTGGATGGCCTCCGACGCGCCCGTGGTGACGACGACATCCGTCGCGGGATCGATCGACAGCCCGTAGAAGCGCTGCTGATGCTCGGCGATCGCCGTGCGCAGATCAGGCAGGCCGTGCACGGGCGGGTACTGGTTGCCCTTGCCCTCGGCTATCGCGGCGCGCGCGACCATCTTGATCTCATCGGGCCCGTCGGTGTCAGGGAAGCCCTGGCCGAGATTGATCGCACCCGTCTCGGCGGCGATGGTCGACATCTCGCCGAAGATAGAGGTCGCGTAGGGCTCCATGCGCGGCACCAGGGTGCGCTTCATGTGATCAGCCCCAGCGCAGGATGACGTTGCTGTAGGGCACCGGGTCACCGGTGTGGACGATGCCGAGGCAGCGCCCCACCTCCGCCTTGAAGTCGACGTGCGGGATCCACTCCACGGGCAGCTCGCCGAGGTGCGAGAGGTAATCGGCCTGCGTCGATGCATCGACGTGCTGGCGGAACTCATCGGCCATGACGACACTGCTCACCTCGTGCTCGGCGAGGATCAGGTCGACGAGGTCGGGGATGGTCGGCAGCCCGCGGCGGACGATGAGATCGACCGTTTCGACGTCGGGGTACGTCGGGAACGGCGCGTCCAGCACCGCGATCGCATTGGCGTGCCGGAAGCGGGCGAGCAGCGAGGCAAGCTGCGGATGCCAGATCACGTGTCCTCCACTAGTCGGGTGATGGCTTCTGCCGTGGGCAGGGAAGGAGCCGCGCCCGCGATGGTGGTGGCGAGCGCCCCGGCGGCACTCGCACGGCGCAGCGCCAACTCCCAGGGCAGGTCGTCCGCCAGGGCCGCGGCGAGCACCCCGCAGAACGCATCGCCAGCGGCCACCGTGTCGATCGCCGTGACGGGATAGGCCGGCGTGTGGCCCTCACCCTCAGGCGTCGACCAGACAGCACCCTCTGCGCCGAGTGTGACGATCGCGCTGCCTGCACCGAGATCGCGGAGTGCACGCGCAGCGGCGTACGCCGAGTCGATGCCGTCGACGTCGCGACCGGTGATCTGGCTCGCCTCATGCTCGTTGGCGATGACGATGTCGGTGACTTCGAGGATTCCCTCAGGGAGTCCCTCGGGGGGCACGGGTGCGGTGTTGAGCATGGTGCGCATGCCGGCGGAGTGCGCCGCACGAAGTGCGCCGAGCACAGCGACAGGCGGCACCTCAAGCGGTGCCAGCGCGATACGTGCGGGCGCGAGTCGCTGCACCTGCGCGGACGTGTAGTCAGAAGTGAGCCACCCATTGGCACCGGGGACCACCACGATCCGGTTCGCGCCGCTCGCGTCGACCTCGATGAGCGCGGTCCCGCTCGGACCTTCGACGTCGGCGACGGCGGAGAGGTCAAGCCCCTCCGCACCGAGCTCCGCGCGCATCCAGGCACCGCCATCGTCGGTGCCGACGGCTCCGACGAGCGCGACCTGACCGCCGGCGCGGGCTGCGGCGAGGGCCTGATTGAGCCCCTTGCCGCCGAGGTGACGCTCGAGGGCGTGGCCCATCACGGTCTCTCCGGTGCCCGGCATTCGGGCGACACGTACGACGAGATCGACGTTGAGACTGCCGATACAGGCGACCGTAGGCACGGGAGTGAGGCTAGCGCGGCAGGATGTGCCCATGCGTCGCGTCGTCGGGATCGACCTGGGTACCCAGTCGGTGAAGGTGGCCGTCGTCGACCCGGGCGGGAACGTCGTCTCCTCAGCGGTGCGCCCCTACCCCGTCGACTCAGTGCGGCCGGGATGGGCCGAAACGGATCCGCAGGCCTGGCTCACCGCGGCGCTCGATGCGGCGCGTGAAGCGCTCGCGGGAGCGGATGCGCCGCCCGACGCGATCGGCTTGAGCGGGCAGATGCACGGCGTCGTGCTCTGCGAGGCCGACGGCACCCCCGTGCGCCCGGCCATCATCTGGGCGGATACGCGCAGCGCTGCGGAGGCACGCCGCATCGCCGAGACTCTGGGCGATGCCGAACTCGCGCGCCTGGGGTCCGCACCTTTCCCCGGATTCGCAGGGGTGACCCTCGCGTGGATCGCCGCGCATGAGCCGGAGGCCCTGAGTCGCGCGCGCTGGGCACTCCAGGCCAAGGACTGGTTGCGCATGCAGCTCACCGGTGAGGTCGCGACCGACCCGTCCGATGCCAGCGGCACGCTCCTCTACGACCTCGTCGCAGGCGCCTGGAGTCCTGCAGCCATGCAGGCATGCGGGGTGCGCCCGGATCTCCTGGCACCGGTCATCGCCTCGGACGCGATTGCGGGCACGGTAACGCGCATGGATTCACCGCTGGTGGGGCTGCCGGTGGCCACCGGCGGTGCCGATGCGGCCTGCGGCGTACACGGGCTTGGACTCGGACCCGGCGCGGGTGCCTTGGCGCTGGGCACCGGAGCACAATTGAGCAGCGTCATCGCGAGCCCCGACCCCGACGTGACGCTTCGCACGCACACCTTCGCTGCCGTAGGCCCGATCGGCTCGGCCTATTACCGGCTCGCTGCCGTTCAGAGTGGCGGCCTTGCCTTGGAGCGTGCGCTCGCGTGGTTGGGGGCGAGTGTCGATGATGCACAGGCAGCACTCGCATTGGGCATCCAAGCGGACGACCCGATCTTCCTGCCGTTCGTCGCGGGCGAGCGGAGTCCCTATCTCGATCCGGGCCTGCGCGCATCGTGGCAGGGACTGTCGCTTGCGACGACGCGCGAGGCGATGCTGCGTTCGGTGCTCGAGGGGATGGCGTACGCCGTGGCTGCCGCCTATGCCGCCATCGTCGAGTCTGGGGCCTCTCCCGCCGCTCCGCTCACGACACTCGGGGGTGGGAGCCGCGACGCGGCTTACGTCGCCCTGCTCGCCAATGCCCTGGGCATCGCGCTACGCCCGTCCTCGGTCGCCGACGCGACGGTCGTCGGGGCAACGCGCCTGGCGATGTCGGCGCTGGGCGAGGCGATGCCGCCCGTCGCCATCGCGACCCGTGGCATCGTGGAGCCAGGGGATGGCCGGATCGTGGCCGAGCGACAGGAGCGCTGGCGCCGAGCGGTCGCGAGGGACCGAGGGAGTGAGACCGAATGAGAATCGCCATCGGTAGCGATCACGCGGGCTTCGAGCTGAAGGAGGCCCTGCGCCAGTGGCTGCGTGCAGCCGGCCATGAGGTCATCGACGTCGGCACCGACTCCGATGCGTCCTGCGACTACCCCGTCTTCGGTGCTGCTGTCGCGCGTGAGGTCGCCGCGGGCGATGTCGATCGCGGTGTCGCGGTGTGCGGCAGCGGTTTAGGTATCTGCATGGCTGCCAACAAGATCCCCGGTGCGCGCGCCGCCGTGTTGCGCACTGCCGAGGATGCCGAGATGAGTCGCCGCCACAACGATGCCAATGTCGCCTGCTTCGGTGGACGGGTCACCGCCGTGGCGGAGGCAGAGCATGCGCTCGATGTGTTCCTGGGGACCGCATTCGACGGTGGTCGCCATGAGGGTCGCGTAGACCTGCTCGCCGAGTTGGATGCCGAGGGCCGCTGACGCTCGGCCTGTCGCGTTAGGGGATGTCGACGAGCACTTTGGCCGGCGTCCGCGACTGCACGGCATCGTGGGCCGCCGCGATATCGGCCAGAGAGAACCGCACGACCGGTAGGGGAGTGAGGTCTCCGGCCGCGAGTCCGGTGGTGACCTCGGCGATGCCGGCGGCCAGGAGCGCGGGCGGGAAGCCGTAGACGAGGGCAAACCGCAGCGTCGCATTGCGCGTCATGAGAGTGCGCACAGGCAGGGCAGGATCGGCTGCGTCGGCCGCGTAGGTGACGATGACGCCGCCGAGGACGATGACGGCGAGATCAAGATCGAGGTTGCGGGTGAGATCGACCTCGATGATCCGATCCACGCCCGCGCGAGCCGCTGAGCGGATGGCCTCAACGGCGCCCTCGGCGGTGTAGTCCACCACGACGTGCGCTCCGGCTTCGGCGGCGATCTCCCCCTTGGCCTCGCTGCTCACCGTGGCGACGACATGCGCACCGGCGCGCCGTGCCAGTTGGATCGCGGCGTGGCCGACCGCACCGGCGCCGCCGTGCACCAGCACGGTCTGGCCGTCGAGCGGACCATCGGCGAAGAGGCAGCCGTATGCCGTGAGATACGGAATACCGAGTGCCGCAGCCTGGTCGATGCTGATGCCGTCGGGGACGGGCACCGCCTGCCGCGCGGGGACGACGGTGAATTGCGCCGCCGTGCCGTACTGGCGCTGGAAGGCAGCGTGATAGACCCACACGCGCTCGCCGATGCGGCCGATGTCGACGCCGGGTCCCACGGCCTCGATGACGCCGGCCCCGTCTTGGCCCGGCACCTGCACATCAAAATCCATGGGAGCTGCATGGGCTCGGGACTTCCAGTCCGTGGGGTTCACCGCCGCGACCTGCAGTCGCACGCGCACCTCGCCGACACCGGGTCCGGGCGTGGCGATCTCGTCGACCGTGAGGACGTCGGAGTTGCCCCGTTGCGAGTAGTAGGCCGCCAGCATGGCGCGAGCCTAGTGGGCGCTACCGCGCTTTGACCCGGACCTGCTCAGACTGCTTCGAGCCGTACTCATTCGTCACGATGGCCACACACGTGTACGTCGTGCCACGGCGCAGCCCGGAGACGAGCGCGAGGCCGTTGGAGACGATGGGCGCGTAGCGGGTGCGGTGGGCACTTGCCGAGCATTGCACCCGCTTGCGGATGAGGGGTGAGCCGTTGCCACTGATGTTGCTGACGACGAAGCCGGCGTAGCCTCCGCGCTCCACCTCGGTCGTCACGATGCGCGGCTTGGCCGGGAGTCCCGCTGGCGTGACAACGCGCTCGTCGCTTGGTGCTGAGGGGTTGCCTCCTGCGATGGCGATTGCCGACACCGCGTAGGGGGTGCCCGCCGTGAGCTCCGAGATGGTGCATTGCGTGGTCGCCGGGCGCGGCGGGGCTTCCGCTGAGCATGAGGTGATGCGCCCACCTGGATCACGAGCAGAGATCGAGTATTCGTCCGGCTGGAGTCCGCCGTTGGCGGGCGCGACGGTGATCGTCATGCTCGTCGAAGTCGTGGTGACGTCAGTGATGCGTGGTGCCAGGGGCGTGTCGGTCGGCTCGGGCGCGAAAGGCACGCCCGCATCCATGAGGAAGCGCGTGAAGGCTGAGATTCGTGCATAGACACCGGCGCCCTGGCGGGTGGCGCACTGGTCGAGGCCCCAGCTCACCAGGCCGATGAGGCGGCGCTCCGCGCCCAGCCCACCGACGAGGGGACCGCCGGAGTCGCCGACGCAACTATCGACGATCTCGTCGCTACGCACCCCTTCTGCGCAGAGCATGACGCGGGCATCGACGGAATCGGGTCCGTAACCTCGGAATGTCACGCCGTCGATGGTGAAGGAATCGCCGCCACCGCAGGAGTTCGTGGGGAAGACGACGAGTTGACCAATGCGGTAGACGGAGGTGAAGCGCCACGGCGCCCGCTGATTGATCGCACCCCAGCCGGCGACGGTAGCGGGCGCGCGCGGTGCCGTGAGCGTCACCGCTTCCTCGGCCGTTGCAGGCGTGAGGGTGGGTACGCCGAGGAGCGGCTCCTTCAGGGTGAGCACGGCGATGTCGTTGGCTTGTGTCGCGGCGCTGTAACGCGGATTGACTTTGATCGCAGACACCTCGACGACGCGACCCGACTCACTGGACAGATCACCGTCAGAGAATGACCCGACGACCAGATCGCGCGCGGCGCTGTCGGAAACGCAGTGTGCAGCGGTGATCACACGGGTGGTGGACACCAGGGTTCCCCCGCAGAATTGCGCCCGGTCCATGCCGAGTGCCTGATAGCGCGAGCGGTCGCCCAGGGCGACCAGGAAGCCGAACTCCTCCGACGGTCCGGGCTCGCCGTTGACCACGCGAGGGCTGACATCGGGGGCGGCCTGAGCGGGAGCGGGGAGCCCGGCCAGGAGGGCGACAGCCATGAGCACGCCCGCGGGCGCGAGTCGATGCATGTCAGAGTTCGATCCGGACGGGCTTTGATCGGGTGGCGCCGACGTCGTTGGCGCTCTTTGCGTAGCAGCGGTAGGTCGCACCGGAGGGCACGGTGAACACGGCCTTGCCGTTGATGACGTCGGCGCGGTAGCTACGCACGCCATCGCTGCACAGGACAAAGGTCGACGTCCATCCCTCCGGATCGATGCGACTCACCGCGACAGCGAGTCGGCGTCCTGGCGTGGCCTTGATGCTGTCGATGCGGGGCTTGCCGGGGCGCAGGGTGGGCATGCCAGCGATGGCCGTCACCGCCTCGGACGCGAGCGACTCCGCCGACCCGCTCACGGCGTAGCCCACCACGGAGTACGTCGCTCCCGGTGACATGCCGACGATCGTGCAGGTGCGCTCTCCTGCACCACTGGCGCACTCACCCGATGTGCCGTCGGTGTGCGTGGCCACGGCGCGGTAGGTGAGACCTTCAGCGGAGGACCCGGAGGCGAAGTCCACCCGGATCCCATCAGCGCCCGAGGGTGCGGCGGTGATCGTGGGGGCGGCTGGAGCGGTGCGCACGCCGACCTGCGCGAGCCAGGCCAGGTACGGCGTAATGCGGGTGTAGACGCCCGGGGTCTTTTCGTCGAGCTCGACACCGCGATCGTCGAAGCCCGCGCAGCCGACGCCCACGCTCACGACACCGAGAAGACGCGGTCCAGTAGATGTAGTGGTGAAGAGCGGTCCGCCCGAATCTCCCTGGCAGGTATCGACAATGAGGTTGCTCGCTGGCTGCACCCCGATCGCGCACACTGCTGTTGATGTGTCGATGTCGAGGCCGACGAAGGTGATGTCACCGATCCGATAGGTGAGAGCGTCATCGCGGCAGACGCGATTGGGCACGACGGTGAGATCACCCACGAGTGCGCGATTGCTGAGCGGGCCGCGAGCGGATGTGTAGCCGAACCCTGCTGCCTGCACGCTGGCGCCGGCACTCAGGGCGCTGCGCCCCAGCTCCGCCGTCGCGAGCGCGATGGGGGTGGCGCCGAGGAGTGGGCTGGTCAGGGTGAGGACCGCGATGTCGTTGACGAATGTCTGCCCGTCGTAGTCGGGGTGCAGGGCGACCTGCGAGACCCCCGCCCAGATGGGGATGGGCAGGGCACCCGTGGACGTCCAGCCGACGGTGAAGGACGAAGGGCTCTTGGTGCCTCCGCCCGAGGCGGCGCAGTGGCCGGCGGTGACAACATGGGTGGCATCGATGAGGGCGCCGCTGCAGATCGAGCCGCCAGCGCGCACATAGACGAGGGCCGAGGTCTCACCCGGCACGGGATCGCGCCCATTGACCACGCGCGGCGCGGACTCCGCGGCTACGGCGGGGGCGACCAGCAGGCTCGCCGGCACCAGGGCTGCGGCGAGGGCTGCGAGTAGGCGTCCCTTCATCACGGGGTCAGCCTAGGCAAGGATGGGGGCACGACGCCTGATGCGCGAGAGCCCAGCGTGGCTTTTGCGACGATCCCGAGGAGATTCACATGAGCACGGCACTTATCACCGGGGCAACCTCGGGCATCGGGCTCGCCTTTGCCCGGACTCTGGCGCGACGCGGACACGACATCGTGCTCGTCGCCCGCAACCGGGAGCGACTCGACCTCGTGGCAGCCGAATTGCGCGGTCATCGTGTGCAGGTCGACGTCATCGCGGCCGATCTCGCTGATCGGTCGCAGTTGGCCGTGGTCGAAGAGCGCCTGCGCACTCAGCCGGTCGAGATCCTTGTCAACAACGCGGGGTTCGGAGTCCTCGAGGGCTTCTCCACGGGAGACCTTGAGGCAGAGCAGCAGATGCTGGACGTGCTCGTCACCGCGGTCATGCGGCTCACCCACGCGGCATTGCCCGGAATGATCGCGCGCGGCAGCGGTGCGGTGCTCAATGTGAGCAGCGTCGCCGGCTGGATCACCGGCGGCACGTATTCCGCGGCTAAGGCCTGGGTGACCGTCTTTAGCGAGAGCCTCGCGCTC
>CAJBMR010000129.1 GCA_903954205.1 uncultured bacterium
CGGTGCTTACCGCAGCCGTGAGATACGACCGCGACGGCGACCAGCATTACGACGTCATCAGCGCCTTCATCAAGAGCGTGCGGGGGAGTGACCCCGATGCGGCTCTGCACTACCTCGCCCGCTTGATCGTGGCGGGTGAAGACCCCCGATTCATTGCACGTCGACTGATGATCCTGGCAAGTGAGGACATCGGCATGGCGGATCCGTCCGCGCTGCAAACGGCCGTGGCTGCTGCCCAGGCAGTGGCACTGTTGGGGATGCCCGAGGGTCGTCTCACGCTCGCGCACGCGACGATTCACCTGTCGCTCAGCCCCAAATCCAACGCCGTCATCAAGGCGATCGACGCCGCCCAGGCCGATGTGCGCTCGGGGCGCATCGGCACCGTGCCGGCGCACCTTCGCGATGCGCACTATCCGGGGGCGCGCCCGCTCGGGCACGGCCTGGGATACCGATACCCGCACGACGATCCGGTTGGCGTGTCAGCACAGCAGTACCTCCCCGACCCGCTGGTGGGGCACGTCTACTACGAGCCGACCCGACATGGAGCCGAGGCGGCGTGGGCGGACATCGCCGAGCGGGTGGCGCGCCTGCGCGAGGGCGGCACCCCGGAGGCGCAGTCTGACGAGCGTTAGGCTCCGGCCATGCGCAGGACAGTGTGGATCGCCCTGGGGGCGACGGCAGGGGTGATTGCCTACCGGCGCGGCCAGAAGCTCGTCGAGGAGGCACGTGCCCGCGGTGTGGTGGGCAGCGTGCAGGCGGCGACCCTGTCGGCTTCAACCGTGGCCGCATCGGCGCGGACACTCCTGGAGAACGTCTCCGGTGCTGCCGCACCGCAGCCTCAGCAGGTGCGCTCGGCTCCCGTCACGGGAGCCGCGGCGGCCCGGGTGCTCGCCGAGTCACGGACGGCGGGCTGATGGATTCCGCTGAGATTCGCACGCGATTCCTGAAGTTCTTCGCGGAGCGCGGCCACCAGGTCATTCCCTCTGCTTCCCTGCTCCTTGACGACCCGACGCTGCTGTTCGTCAACGCCGGCATGGTGCCCTTCAAGCCGTACTTCCTCGGAGAGGCGCCACCTCCCTACCCTCGCGCGACGAGCGTGCAGAAGTGTGTGCGCACCCTCGACATCGAGGAGGTGGGCAAGACCACCCGTCATGCCTCCTTCTTCCAGATGGCGGGTAACTTCTCCTTCGGCGACTACTTCAAGGAGGGGGCGATCCCCTTCGCCTGGGACCTGCTCACGGGCAGCATCGCCGATGGCGGCTTCGGATTCGCCGAGGACAAGCTCTGGGTCACTGTCTACGACGATGACGACGAGGCGGCGGACATCTGGCATCACCAGGTCGGCGTTCCTCGCGAGCGCATCCAGCGCCGCGGGCCCAAGGACAACTACTGGTCGATGGGCGTCCCCGGACCCGGTGGGCCCTGCTCGGAGATCTACTACGACCGCGGTGCGGCGTACGGGCGCGAAGGCGGTCCCGTGGTCGACGAGGACCGCTACCTCGAGGTGTGGAATCTCGTCTTCATGCAGGAGGAACTCTCGGCTGTCCGGTCGAAGGAGGACTTCGATGTCTTGAAGCCCCTGCCGGCCAAAAACATCGACACGGGCATGGGCCTGGAGCGCATGGCCGCGCTCCTCCAGGGCGTCGAGAACATCTACGAGATCGACACCACCAAGCGCATCCTTGACCGCGCGAGCGAGCTGACCGGCGTCGTCTACGGCTCAGGCGAGAAGTCCGACGTCGCCCTGCGCGTCATCGCCGATCACTCGCGCACCTGTGCCTTCCTCATCGGTGACGGTGTTATTCCCGGCAATGAGGGACGCGGCTACGTCCTGCGACGTCTCATGCGCCGGGTCATCCGCAACATGCGCATCCTCGGCTGCGAGGACCCATCGATCGGCGAGCTCATGGCGACGACCATCACGACGATGGCCCCGCAGTACCCCGAGCTCAATGACGAGGCGAGCCGCATCGGCACCATTTCCGTGCAGGAGGAGGGGGCATTCCTCCAGACGCTCAAGACGGGGACGCAGATTTTTGACATGGCGGCCGCGGAGGTGCGCAGCAACGGTGGCGCCCTCCTCCCGGGCGACCAGGCCTTCGCGCTCCACGACACCTACGGATTCCCCTTCGACCTCACTCTCGAGATGGCCCGCGAGCAGGGTCTGGATGTGGATGAGGATGGTTTCCGTCGACTCATGGGCGAGCAGCGCGAGCGCGCCAAGGCTGATGCGAGATCGCGCAAGGCGGGCGTCGCATCCGTGACGGCCTACCGCGAGATCCTCGAGACTGGCGGCACCACCGGCTTCACGGGCTACGTCGAGACGTCGACGGAGGGTGTCATCACCGGCATCCTGCGAGACGGTGCCGTCGTGCCTGTCGCGCGTGAGGGCGATCACGTCGAGATCGTGCTCAATCGCACACCCTTCTACGCCGAGGCGGGCGGCCAGCTCGGCGACCACGGCCGCATCACCACTTCCGGCGGATCCGTGCTCGAGGTGTACGACGTGCAGACTCCTGTGCCCGGTCTCTTCATTCACCGCGCAACCGTGGCCTCGGGCGAGGTCGTGTCCGGCGATGAGGTTGTGGGTCAGGTGGACGGTGAGCGTCGGCGGGCTATCTCGCGCGCACACACCGCGACCCACCTCGTGCACCGCGCCTTCCGCGAATTCCTCGGCGACACCGCGACCCAGATGGGATCGGAGAACGCACCGGGAAGGCTGCGCTTCGACTTCCCCAGCTCCGGGCCGGTGGGCGATACCACACTCCGCGATGTGGAGGCGCGCGTCAATGACGTGCTGGCGGCTGACCTGGAGGTCATGGCGCAGGTCATGACCATCGACGAGGCACGCAACTTCGGCGCGATGGCGCTCTTCGGCGAAAAGTACGGCAGTGAGGTGCGCGTCATCTCCGTCGGTGACTGGGCCCACGAGCTCTGCGGCGGGACCCACGCGCAGAGGTCAGGTCAACTCGGCGTGGTCACCTTCTTGTCCGAGGGATCCATCGGCGCTGGTGTGCGGCGCGTCGAGGCCCTCGTGGGCGTCGATGCCTACCGTCATCTCGCGCGCGAGCACATCCTCGTGGACCAGCTCACCGAGATGGTCAAGGCGCGACCCGAGGAACTGCCCGAGCGCATCGACTCCCTGATCACGCGCCTCAAGGAGGCGGAGCGCGAGCTCCAGCGCTACAAGAGCGCCCAGCTCACGAGCAATGTCGAGGGCGTCATCGGCGAGGGACGCGACCTGGGTCCCTTCCGCATCTGGACGTATCGCGCACCGGACGGCACGTCCGCCGGCGACCTGCGCGAGCTCGCGCTTCGGGGTCGCTCGTCGGCGCGACCGGACATGGGCGTGGGCATGCTCGGTGCTTCGGTCGAGGACGGGCGCGTCGCGCTCGTCGGCGTGGTCAACGATCGCGCACGCGAATTGGGGCTCACCGCAAAGGCGCTTCTCGACGCCGCACTGCCTGCCGTCGATGGACGAGGCGGCGGCAAGGACGACATTGCGCAGGGTGGCGGCACGCGACCCGAGGGCCTCGACGATGCGTTTGCCGCCGTTCAGGCCGCGGTCGCTGCCATGGCAGGGGAGTCCTGAACTGGAGCGCGGCGCCCGTCTCGCGATCGACGTCGGTTCCGTGCGCGTGGGCGTGGCGCGTAGTGACCCCGACGGGATCCTCGCGGTCCCGGAGACGACCCTAGGGCGCGACGCGCACACGTGCGCAAGCATCGCTGC
>CAJBMR010000130.1 GCA_903954205.1 uncultured bacterium
CCTATGCGCTGACGAACGTCACGCTGCCCTATGCCGTCGAGATCGCCGACTTCGGTTGGCGCGGTGCGCTCCAGCGCGATGCGGCCCTGAGGCCGGGGCTCAACGTCCACGAGGGGCGCGTGACCTGCGCCGCGGTCGCCGAGGCCTTCGACATGGCGCCCGTCGCACTCGAGGATGTCCTCGCCTGAGCGTCACACCGCTCGAGCGTGCGGTCGGGGACTACCTCGACCACCTCGTCGTGGAGCGGGGCCTGTCGCGCAACACCGTGGCGGCGTACCGTCGTGATCTCGCGCGCTACACCGACTGGTGCGTCGCGCACGGCATCGTCGACCCCGATGCCGTCACCTCCACCCACCTGGCGGACTTCACCGTGGATCTGGCGCGGGGAGGCGAGGGGCACCCGGGCCTCAGCCCGGGATCGGTGGCCCGGTGCGTCGTCGCGGTGCGCGGCTTCCATCGCTTCTGCCTCCTCGAGGGCGTCACCGCGAGCGATCCGGCGCGGGCGTGGCGGCCCCCGAAGACGCCGCGCCGGCTTCCCAAGGCCATGCCCTACGACCGAGTGGTGGCGCTCATCGCGGCGGCTGGTGCGGCAGAGCCGCCGATGGGCGTCAGGGACGCTGCGCTCATGGAGGTGCTCTACGGCGTCGGCGCCCGTATCTCCGAGGCATGCGGCCTGGATGTCGACGACATCGACCTCGAGGAACGGGTCGTGCTCCTGCGAGGGAAGGGGTCACGCGAACGCCGTCTCCCGCTCGGCGGCCATGCGGCGGAAGCGGTCTCCGCCTACCTCGTGCGCGGTCGCCCCGCCCTGATCACGCGCTCGACCCCGGCACTCTTCATCAACTCCCGCGGGTCACGGCTGAGTCGGCAGAGTGCCTGGGCGGTCATCGCTGCGGCGTCCGACCGGGCTGGACTCACAGGGGTCTCCCCGCACACGCTGCGCCACAGCTTCGCCACGCACCTGCTCGAGGGCGGTGCTGACGTGCGTGTCGTCCAGGAGTTGCTGGGGCACGCCTCCGTGACGACGACCCAGATCTACACCCGGGTGACCGTGGACACCCTCAGGGAGGTCTACGCCACCAGTCATCCGCGCGCCAGGACCACCTGAGCGGCGCCCCGGGCGGGTGTCGACCAAGGAGTCGGCGTACCCCTGAGGAGTCGGCCCGATTGCCCCGCCCCGCCGCGAGGGGTCAGTTGTTGAGTCCGGCGCCCCCTATGGCGACCTCGACAACTGACCACTCGGCGTGGGGGTCCGACAACTGTCCACTCGGCGTGGCGGGCCGGCAAAGCCGTCCCTGTCGGGCTAGGCCCCCCAGGGGGGCGGCGTCTGAGAGGATGGCGCGGTCCGGGAGGCACCCGGCGGGTCTGCAGGGGAGGAGGCGTCGTGGCCAACGGCGACACCCGGTCCAACGTGGGGCCCACCGGTCGACCCACTCCTGACTTCCCCGTGCCCGCACCACTGGACCATCACGGGCCGGCGCGGGTGATCGCGATGGTGAATCAGAAGGGTGGCGTGGGCAAGACCACGTCGACAGTGAGCCTCGGTGCCGCCCTAGCGGGTTACGGTCGCAAGGTCCTGCTCGTCGACTTCGATCCCCAGGGTGCGTTGTCCGTGGCCCTCGGGGTGCCAGCGCACGACCTCGACCGCACCGTTTACAACCTGCTCATGGATGAGGGCTGCTCAGCAGAAGATGTCATCGTCTCGACGAGCGTCCCCGGCCTCGATCTCATGCCGAGCAATATCGACCTGTCGGCGGCAGAGGTGGCTCTCGTCAACGAGGTTGCGCGCGAGCACGCTCTCGCTCGCAGGCTCGCTGGCGTCATCGATCGCTATGACTACATCTTCATCGACTGCCAGCCTTCACTCGGCTTGCTCACCATTAATGCGTTGACCGCGGCCAACGGAGTCCTGATCCCGCTGGAGTGCGAGTACTTCGCCCTCCGCGGCGTGAAGCTGCTCACCGACACGGTGACCAAGGTCCAGGGGAGGCTCAACCCGAACCTCGAGCTGACGGGCGTGTTGGCGACGATGTACGACGCGCGGACCCTGCACACGCGAGAGGTCCTCGAGCGCGTCGTGGATGCCTTCGGCGACCAGGTTTTCCACACGGTGATCAGCCGGACCATCAAGTTCCCCGATGCCACAGTGGCAGGCGAGCCCATCACGGTCTTTGCGCCCACCAGCCCCGGCGCCGATGCCTACCGGCAGCTGGCCCGAGAGCTCATCGCCAAGTGACGCAGACTCCCATGGCCGGCGATCAACTCGACCAGGCCGATGTGCACGCCGCCGCGCGCGACGCGGCCCCCGCGGCGGGCTTCTCCGTCACACTGGGATCTTTCGAGGGACCGTTCGACCTGCTCCTGCAGCTCATCTCCAAGCACAAGTTGGAGGTCACCGAGCTCGCCCTGCACATCGTCACCGACGAGTTCATCGCCTACCTGCGCGCCCAGGGCCCGGAGTGGGACCTCGACGAGACGACGGAGTTCCTTGTCGTCGCCGCGACCCTGCTCGACCTCAAGGCCGCCCGTCTGCTGCCGAGTGGCGAGGTCGAGGACGAGGAGGACCTCGCCCTCCTCGAGGCGCGAGATCTGCTCTTCGCCCGGCTGCTGCAGTACCGCGCCTACAAGGAGGTGTCTGCTCTCTTCGCCGAGCGCATGGCTCGGGCTGGACGCCAGGTGCCGCGGACCGTGGGTCTCGAGCCACACTTCGCCGACCTGCTCCCTGAGGTTGTCCTCGGGCTTGGGCCTGATGCCTTTGCTGCGCTCGCAGCCAAGGCGCTGACGCCGCGTGTCGAGCCAGAGGTGAGCGTCAGCCATCTGCACGTGCCGCTGGTGAGCGTGCGCGAGCAGGCGGCGATCATCGTCGGCCGCCTGCGTCGGCAGGGCACGTCGACTTTTCGGGCGCTCGTGTCTGATGCCACGACGACGATGGTGATTATCGGCCGCTTCCTCGCCCTTCTCGAACTCTTCCGCGAGGGGTCGGTGTCCTTCGAGCAGGTGGCACCCCTGGGTGATCTGACGA
>CAJBMR010000131.1 GCA_903954205.1 uncultured bacterium
GGTCGCTAGTGGCGCCGGTCCACATCGACGTGGATGTCGCCTCCGCCCTAGCGCTCATGCAGCAGTCCGGAGTGCCCGCTGGCGACATTCGCGTGCGCCTCGAGATCTACCTCCGGATCCCCCTCAAGCGGTTCGAGGTGGCGCCCCTGATGCTCGAGGCCTGGGACCGACAAGGCGGCCTCTACGTGAGCGATGGCCTCTACGTCGCACTCGCCGAGCATCTGGGGGTGCCCCTGGTGACCCGCGACCGCCGTTTGGCGGACACGTGCTCTCGAGCGATCCTGGTCCAGGCCACGCGAGGTTGGGGCGCCCTTCGGAGCGGCGCCTAGGACTTCTTGAGGGAGTAGCACCGCACGGCGGTGTAGCCCTCCACCCACTCAGTCTCGCTGGGGCCGTACCAGAAGAACTTCTTGTGTCCGAGCTCCTTCTCGCAGAAAGAGGCCGCCCGGTTTTGCAGTTTGGCCCCGGGGTAGGGGCGATCGGCGACGGCGGTCATCGGCTTGCGGTAGGCGTAGGTGCCGGTTCCGTAGTCGGTCTTGAAGGTGATCGGCTTCGAGAGATCGGCAGCGCCGGCGATCGAGTCCGTCACCGCGACGAGCTTGCCCCGCTGCTTCTCATCCGAGGGCACCGATGCGGCCGCGCACGACACCCAGTGCGCACCGGACTTCCACTGCTTCACCGTCGGGGTGTACCAGAGGTACCAGGTGCGCGTGCCAGGCGCGGCTACGTCGGGCTTGGCCACTCCGGCGTAGCGATTGACCTCGACCTGGCATCGCGCGTCGACCCAGAGCACGAGCTCGCGACTGTTGTTGCCCTTGGCCGCCACGTCCTTGGGCACGTCGAGGGTGATGACTGTCTCGACGGTGTGCGGCGCGGTGCAGTCAGTGGGTGTGCCCGTGTACGTCTTGAGGCTGGCCTGCTTGTAGGCGTAGTTCCAGCATGTGCCGGCGTCCGGGGCGGGCACATCGACGCGTGGCGCTGTGCCGCTAGCCGGTGCTGCGCCGGCGGCGGGTGCGCCAAATAGACCGGCTGCGAGGATCGCGGCGGCGAGAGCAGGAGCGGCGAGAGCAGAGCTGCGGCGTACGACGGACATGGCGCCATTGTCGCCCAGGTGCGTGGGTGGATGCCGGGCGAGGGGCGGCGAACCCTAGACCGGTCCGGCGACGCGATCGAGGAAGGAATCCACGAGCGCGTGGGCACGCGCTACGGCGGCCGGCTCCTCGCGCACGGTGCCCGCCATGAGTTCCGCGGGATCGACGCCGTCCTTCTCCGCCTCGGCGACGCCACCCTCATCGAGCCAGCCCTCCAGGCACGCGGGAGTGACCTCGGGGTGGAACTGCACCGCGAGTGAGCGACCGATGATGTATGCCTGCGAGGCGCGCGGATTGCGCGCGACCTCCACCGCTCCGGGAGGCACGGTGAAGCGGTCGTAGTGCCACTGGAACCATGGACCATTGGGCACGAGTTCGGGGTCGTCGGAGTTGATCCAGGTGTAGCCGATCTCCGCGCGCGGACCGGGAGCTACTGAGCCGCCAAGTGCGCGGGCAAGCGCCTGTGCGCCGAAGCAGATCGCGAGGATGGGTACGTCGTTGCGCTGGAGGTCGCGAAGCCAGTCGAGTTCGGGCTTGAGCCATGTGCCGATCCGGTCGTCTTCCCAGGCACCCCAGGGCGCACCCATGGGTACGACGACATCGTGCTCGCCCACCTCCGGGAAGTCGAAGTCGACGTCGGGGGAGAAGAAGCGGTCTCGGGGCACCACGACGGATTCGACGACCTCGAAGCCCCGCTGGGCGAAGCGCTGGGCCACCGGCCCGGGGGGGCTCACGTGGTCATGTTGGAGAAACAGGACACGCACGGCGGAATCCTCCCATACGATCCGTTCGTACCCGAACGATCGGAGTTAATCATGGATTCCCACAGGCCGCTTGACCTCGCCGATCTCCGCGCCGGGCTCCAGGCCCGCGGCATCGACGTCCTGCGCGTCCTCTACTCCGACGTCCTCGGGATCACCCGCTCCAAGGACATGCTCGTCACGCAGATGGAGCGCGCGCTCGGCCACGGCCCGACCTTCTGCCAGGGCGTGTGGGTGACGACGACGCAAGGGGACGTCCTCGACGGACACGGCTCGGTCTCCGACGGACTCCCCGATCTCGTCACGCAGATCGTCCCGTCGATGATCCGCGACATCCCGTGGGAGCCGGGCGTCGCGTACGTCGTCGCCGACGTCTACGAGCCCGACGGTTCGCCGCATCCCACCGCACCGCGCAGCGTGCTCGCCAACGTCATCGCCGAGTACGCCGAGATTGGGCTCACGCCCGTGACCGGGCCGGAGCTGGAGTACTACGTCATGGCGGAGCGCGACGGCCGCTGGGAGCGCACCTTCGACCACAAGGGCCTCGTCTACACGACCGGCGCGATGGTCGACCCGCACGGCTACTTCCTGCACACCCTGCGCATGTGCGACAAGCTCGATATCGGCGCCTTTGCGGGCAATCACGAGTTCTCACCGTCGCAGTACGAGATCAATCTCTGGCATGCCGACGCCATGCTCTCGGCCGACCGCACCTTCATCTTCAAGACGGCGATCAAGGACATCACCGCCCGTCAGGGCTTCCTCGCGTCCTTCATGGGCAAGCCCTTCAACGATGAAGGCGGCAGCGGACTCCACATGCACTTCTCGGTGGAGCGCGGCGGTGACAACATCATGTGCGACGCCAACGGCGACCTCACACCGATCGCCCTGTCGATGATCGCCGGCATCATCGA
>CAJBMR010000132.1 GCA_903954205.1 uncultured bacterium
GAGGTAGCCGGCCTCGGCCCAGGCCTTCATGGTCTCGGCTGCCTTGAGGGTCTCGGGAGGCAACTGCTCATTGGTGCCGTTGATGACATCGGAGACCGTCTGCGGGCTGGTGTAGGCCATGAGCAGGTTGGCCATGAGCCAGATCTGCTCGCCGCCATCGGTGGCGCCGAACATCAGGCCGGTCTGGCCGCCCTCCTTAGCCTTGGCGAGCATGGCCTCCATCTCCTCCAGCGAGGCAGGGGGTGCCGTGATGCCGAGCTCGGACGCGATGTCCATGTTCATGTAGAGGCCGACCCAGGCGCCGGTGGCGGACATGCCGTAGAGCTCACCCGAGCCCATTGTCTTGCCGTCCGGGCTGAAGCGTCCGTCGAGCGCGACGAGTGCGGCACCCTGGCGACCCTCCCAGTCATTGGCCTGGGCTACGTCGTCCATCGGAGCGACCAGACCCGAGCCGACCAACTGGCCGAGCGAGCCGTAGCCCTGGTTGACCTGCGTGACATCCGGTACGTCGTCACCGGACAACTGCAGGGGCAGGGTGTCGACGAGGTCGGTGAAGGACTTGACCTCGAACCTGATGGTCACACCCGGATTAGCCGCCTCGAACGCGGCGTTGAGTGCCTCGTAGCCGGCGAGCAGTGCGTCCGCACCGCCATTGCCGCTCTGCACCCACAGCTCCACCGGCTCGGCCGGTGCTTCCGATGTGGGTGTAGCTGCCGAGGACTCGGGCGCGGCGCTGCTGCTCTCCGTGCTCGATCCCCCGGAAGAGCAGGCCGCGAGGACCAGACCGACCGCCGCCAGACTGGCGATCGCCGTAGTGCGTGGCCGAAGCGCGATGCGGGCACCGCGCCTCCCCGTTGTGCTGTCTCTCATGTGCGAACCTCGTTCCTTCCGGTCGATGCCCTTGCGGGCAGGTGGACGTGCTCGAAGATGGCTTCAGGGAGGCCGTCTGCCGACGACCTATCCGCGTAGAGCGACGCATCACGGCAGCTGACCAGCACGGTCGCGGGCCACTCGGGGTCGTAGTCGTCCGCGCGCGCGATCTGGCCGACGGCTTCGATCTTGGAGGGGCCGGGCGCTACCAGGACCGCCCGTCGCGAGAACTCCGCGATCGTGGCGATGCCGATGCTGATGCCGAAGTGCGGAACGTCGGCCAGCTGCACAAACTCGGGGAAGGTCCCGAGGTTGTCACGCCTGGTGGACTCGGCGAGTTCGATCACGCGCGTGCGCGAGTCGCGCGCAGAGCCCTGTGGGTTGAAGGCGATATGGCCGTCGGTGTCGCCCGAGGCCAGGATGAACAGATCGATGCCACCTGCCTCGGCGAGGTGCGCGTCGTAGGCGAGCGGGTCGGCAGGGTCGGGGATCCACAGGTGAGCCGGTCGAATCCCGCAACCTGTCGGCGCCGCGGCGGTGAGCGGGCCCACGATTTCCTCGCGGGCGAAGCGCTCAACCGAGTAGTGCAGGGTCGGGTCGACGCGTCGGAACGACTCACCGTGACGCTCGACGTAGTCATCCATCATCACGATGACCACGTGCGAAAGATCCAGTGAGCGCTGGGCCACGAGGGCGACGAGTGCGGCGTAGGTGCTGCGGGGGCTGCGCCCGCCGGGGCAACCCAGGAGGTAGCGCCGCCCTGCAGCACCAGCCTCCACGATTCCGGCGGCGATCTCCTCGGCCAGGTGCGATCCCATGGCCGACGCATCGTCAAACACCATGACGTCGGTCATCGCTGGGCTCCTGTCGCGCGGGCCCATCCGCTCGCCAGCACCTCGCGGTTGACCGCCTGCTCCGCCGCGACGCCAGCCAGTTGCTCCGCGGACGTCGGCGCGCGATCCTGCTCGACCACCAGCCATCCGGAGTAGTCGTGGCTCACCAGAGCAGCCAGGACGCCGTCGATATCGACGTCGCCCGCACCGAGGGGGACGCAGACATCCGCCCACCACTCGTCGAAGTCGGTGCGGCCCGTGGCCTTGGCCCGCTCGAGGACGGCCATGTCGACATCCTTGATGTGAACGTGGTCGATGCGATCCGCCCAGGCATGCACGCACTCGACGGGATCAGCTCCCGCCAGTGCCATGTGGCCGATATCCAACGTCAACGTGACGTCGGTGGTGGCGAGAAGTCGGTCGACCTCCCATGCGGATTCGACGTACGTCGAGATGTGCGGGTGGAACGACGCAGCCAACCCGTGGCTGCTAGCAAGGTCGACAGCGCGCGCGAGCCGCTCGCGCGCCAGATCCCACTGCCGGTCGTCCAGCGCGAGCGCCCGACCGTCACGTGCCGGGTTGACGAGGAGCTCCTCGGAACCCTCGTCGGCCAGGATGGCGAGCGTCGCCCCCGTGGCGACCAGCTCACGGCACGTGGTGGCCATGCGCGCGAGATCGGCCTCGAAGACCTCATCGCTCAGGGCTAGGTGCAGGGGGACATAGGCACCGACGGCACGCAGGCCCGTGGAGTCGAAGAGGTGCGCGGTCTCCTCGGGGGTGCCGAAGAGACCGGGCGGCCCCAGCTCCGCACCGTCGTAGTCGCTCGCCGCGAGGGCTCGGAGCATGTCCGCGGGTGATGCCGAGCCCCCCGTCGTGCCGAAGATGCCGAAGCTCACGGGTGCGTTGGCAATGCCCTTCACTCCGCCTCACCCCCCAGCGCCACGCCCGCCTGACGCGCGGCCGCGGCGGCGAGCGCCTGAAGGCACTCGAGGTCCGCCAAGGCGCCGCGCGCATCGCAGGCCACCGGAGCCCCGGAGGAGACGCTGAGTGCGAAGGCTTCGAGTTCGCGCACGAATGCGGTCGTGAAGCCGGATGTAACGACGTCGCGATGGCGCAGTCCGTCGACGATCTCCTCGACCACGAGCTGCGATCGGTGGTCGGCGAGGTAGGGGCCCGGCAGGGTGAGCGTCACGCGTCCGGCACTGCCGATCGCCTTGACCTCCTCGTCGTACTCCGGGTAGTCGGGCACCCAGTTCCACGACAACTGGAGCTGCGCACCCGAGGCGAGCTGGCCGATGGCCATGATGCGCGGCGGCTCCGCCGGGGTGGATTCGCCGAGCGCGGGATCGATGCTCACGAAGTCCCATGACGCTGGCAGCCCGAGACCGAGCGCCCGCAGCAGCGCGACCTCATGCACGACCGATCCCATGAGGACGTTGTTGTAGAGGGCTCGTACGCCGAGGGCGGAGCCACCCACCGCCTCCTCATTGCGGGCGTCTGTGTAGGTAGCGCCCGCTGAGACAACGCCGGGATCGGGGGAATCCGCGGGCAGGAGGGACACGTGCTCGAACTGGCACTCGTCGGTGGGATGCAGCACGGTCACGCGCACCACGCGCAGGTCACCGATGCGCTGCAGCGCTGCGCGGGTCGGCGCGATGAGGTCGTCGTATGCCTTCATCGTGCCCACCTGCAGCACGAGGCCACGACTCTCGCTCAGTGCGATGAGCTGTGCGACCTCGGCCTGGGAATGCCCTAGCGGCTTCTCGGAGAAGACATGCTTGCCGGCCTCGAGAGCGGCGGCGACGATCTCGCCGTGCGATCCGGGTGTCAGCACCAGGACGGCATCGACATCGGGGGACGTCACCACCTCACGCCAGTCGTGCGTGGCCAAGACGTCACCGGGGAGGCGTGCGGCGACCTCGAC
>CAJBMR010000133.1 GCA_903954205.1 uncultured bacterium
CGATCGATCGGCACCTGGCCCACGCCCCTGAAGAACGCCTTGCTGATGAGCCCCTTGATCCCCTTGCCGGTGAAGTACTCCTGCTTGGCCAGGAAGGTGATCCTGCGCTGAGTGACCAGGGGAGGGAAGAAGGAGTCGGAGAAGGACAGGTGATTGCTCACCATGATCGCCGGGCCCTTGACCGGGATCGCCTCCATGTTGTGAGTCCAGGGGCGGAAGAGGACGCGCAGCCAGGGGCCGATCACGATCCACTTGAGAACCCAGTAGAGCACGGGCTCACCCTAGTCGTGTGGCACTATCGGGGGCGTCGAAGGAGGTAGACATGCCGCTCTTCCCTGGTGCCGAGCCCTACTCCGCCGATGGGGGGTCCACCGGCGTGCTGCTGCTCCACGGCTTCACCGGCTCCCCCAAATCCATGAAGCCCTGGGGTGAACGCATGGCCGCCGAGGGCCACACCGTGCGGGTCCCCCGCCTGCCCGGCCACGGCACGCGATGGCAGGACATGAATCTCACCCGCTGGGAGGACTGGTACGCCGAGGCCGACCGCGCCTTCCTCGAGCTGCAGAAGTCCTGCGAGCGCGTCTTCGTCTTCGGTCTCTCCATGGGTGGCTCGCTCACCCTGCGCCTCGCCGAACGTCACGGCGATGAGATCCGCGGCATCGTCCTGGTCAACCCCGCGGTGCACTCCGAGCGACCCGACCGCTTCCTGCTCCCGGTCCTGCAGGCCGTCGTACCCGCCTTCCCCGGAATCTCCAACGACATCAAGAAGCCAGGCCAGGACGAGGGTGCCTACAACAAGATCCCGCTCAAGGCCGCGCACTCTCTCACCAAACTCTGGAAGGCCGTCAAGGACGACATCTCACTGGTGCGCCAGCCCCTGCTGCTCTTCCGTAGCGCGGAGGACCATGTCGTCGAGGCGTCCAACTCGCGCTTCATCCTCGATCACGTGTCGAGCGCGGACCGCACAGAGGTGGTCCTACCCGACTCGTTCCACGTCGCCACGCTGGACAACGACGCCGAGACCATCGTCGCGGGCAGCATCGACTTCGTCCGTCGCCTTAGCTGAGGCCATGTCGACACCGGGCCTCCCCGCAGCGGCGTACGCCAAGCTCGTCGACGTCGATCCGCCGATTGCGGAGCATGTCATCGAGCTCCTGACGCAGGCAAAGATCCCGGCGTACGCCGAGCCACTTGTCGGCGACACCGGCCCCTACCGGGATGTGCGCGCCCCCGACCGGCCGACAACCCGCATCTACGTCGAACGCACGCGTCTGGGTGAAGCACGCAATGCCATCTCCGACGGACTCCCCTCACTGCGCGCGGAATTCCACGCCGATGCCGCCGCTCGAGCGGATGCAGATGACATGAAGCGCGCGTCCTCGGATCGCATCGACGCCGCCTGGGAGGACATCGTCGCCGGCTTCCACACCTCCGAGCCGCCGCCGCGGCCCGAGGTCGAGGGCTCCGGCCTGTCACAGCGCCTGGTGCGCGAGCACACCGAGCCGCCGGAGCAGCCCGACAGAGGCGGCCTTGCCGACACGCCGAGCGCGCACGAGCCGCCCACCCTGGGTCCTCGCGACTACCTCGTGGAAGACGATGACGACGAAGGATTCACGCCTCCCCCACCGCCGCCCATGCCGCGACCGCGAGACCGCTTCGATGCTTTCGCCTGGATCGGGCTCATCGGTGGTCCGCTCGCGATCATCCTCACGTTCGTGCTTGGCATAGGCGGCTGGCTCGCAGCCGCGGGATTCGCCGCGTTCACGGCGGGGTTCGTGACCTTGGTGGCGCGCTCATCGGATCGACGCCACGAGGGCGACGACGGAGCAGTGGTCTAGGAGACCTCGGCCACGCGACGGCGCAGCCCCTTGAGCGCTGTGTCGACGATGATCCGCTCGGCCTTGCGCTTGATCATGCCGATCATCGGGATGCGCACGTCGACGGCAAGGCGATAGTGCACCGTCGTAGTCGCCCCATGCTCGTCGAGCAGGTAGGTCCCGTCCATGGCCGTGAGCATGTCACCGGAGGTGAGCTGCCACGACACTCGGCGATTGCCGTCCCAGTCGTAGAGCAACTCGTACGTGTCGCGAATGGGCCCGGACTCCAGATGGAACCGTGCGCGCAGCGGACGGCCGTCCTTCTCCTCGAGCACGGTGACCTCGGAGATGCCATCGCTCCACTGCGGGTAGGCGGGCAGGTCCGCGATCACGTCCATGATCGTCTGCGCGCTGGCATCGATGTCGATGCTGGACTCGGTCTGGTCAGCCACCGGCGGACTCCGAGACGACGTAGATCGCAGGCTCGCCGGGGCGGCGCGCACCTTCCATCTCGTCCTTCAACGCCCACACGACCTGCTTCCAGGCGATGGCGTGGCGGCGGCGCAGCCGGTCCATTTCGCGGCGGCCGCGCGCTGACTCGGGCAGCGCCCGCGGTGTCGCCGGCGATCCCGGCACGGTCGGCTCGCCGCGCAGGTAGTAGTGCACGAGCACGCCATCACCCTGCGGCTCGAGCCAGATCTCCGCGGATCCGACCAGCTCCCCCGTGATCGACCAGCGCACCCCGTCGAGACCTCGGTCCATGAAGACAGTGAGCTCCAAGCTGGGCCACCACTGGCGCCAGCGACCCGGGTCGGCCACGACGGCCGCGATGCGGGTGCGCTCGACGACGACGTACGTCTCGTCTACGAGGTTGACCCCAGCCATGGGCCCAGGATAGGTGTCCACCCCATGGATTCCCCGGCGGGCCGCCCCAGGTTGGACGTTCAGGTAGACCCCGGATGACCCATCCCCTAGCGTGATGCGAGTTACGTCACACCGAGCCATCGGTGGACCCGACCGTGGGAGAGATCGTGAAAACCGAGTTCAGCGTCGCTGCCATCATCCCGCCGCCCACCTCGGGCAGCCTCGTCGACGACATCGTCGACAACGCCCAGACTGCCCCCCAGCGCGTCGCGCTCTCCGTCAACCGCGGGGGCGCATGGGTCGGTGTGACCTCGCAGCAGTTCCTCGACCAGGTCAAGGCCGTCGCCAAGGGCATCGTGGCGTCAGGTGTCGAGCCGGGCCAGCGGGTCGGCATCATGTCGCGCACGCGCTATGACTGGACGGTCGCCGACTACGCGATCTGGTACGCCGGTGCCACCGTCGTGCCGATCTACGAGACGTCTTCTGCGGAGCAGGTCGAGTGGATCCTCGGCGACTCCAATGCTGTTGGGGTCTTCCTCGAGAGCGCCAAGAACAAGAAGGTCTTCGACGAGGTCGCCGACCGCATCCCCGACTGCACGCGCGCATGGATCTTCGACGACGGCGCACTCGACACCCTGGTCGCAGCCGGTGCCGGTATCTCCGACGAGGAGTTGGAGCGCCGTCGCGCGACTCTCAACCCGGAGTCGCTCGCCACGATCATCTACACCTCGGGTACGACGGGCCGCCCCAAGGGCTGCATGCTCACCCACGGCAACTTCATGTTCGAGGTCGACAACATCGTGGCGGGCATGCCCCAGCTCTTCACCGTCCAGGGCGCCTCGACCTTGCTCTTCCTGCCGCTTGCGCACGTCTTCGGCCGGATCATCCAGTTGGGCTGCATCCACTCGGGCACCCGCCTCGGCCACGCCCCGGACGTCAAGAACCTCCTGGGCGACCTGCAGTCCTTCCAGCCGACCTTCCTCCTCGCGGTCCCCCGTGTCTTCGAGAAGGTCTTTAACTCCGCGCAGCAGAAGGCCACCGCCGAGGGCAAGGGCAATATCTTCAACACCGCCGCGCAGACCGCGATCGACTACTCGAAGTCCCTCGACACCGGCGGCCCCGGCTTGGGCCTGAAGATCAAGCACAAGGTCTTCGACAGGCTCGTCTACGGCAAGCTGCGCGCCGCCATGGGCGGCAAGATCGAGTGGGCCGTGTCCGGTGGTGCACCGCTGGGTGACCGCCTCGGTCACTTCTTCCGCGGCATCGGCGTGACGATCCTCGAGGGCTACGGCCTCACCGAGACGTCGGCGGCGACCACGGTCAACCGGCCCGATGCACTCAAGATCGGCACTGTCGGCCAGCCGTTCCCCGGCGCTTCAGTCAAGGTGGCCGCCGACGGCGAGCTCATGCTCGCGGGCGCCCAGATCTTCAAGGGCTACTGGAACAACCCCACCGCCACGGCGGAGGCGATCGAGCCCGACGGCTGGTTCCACTCCGGCGACATCGGTGAAATCGACGACCAGGGCTTCGTCAAGATCACGGGTCGCAAGAAGGAGCTCATCGTCACGGCCGGCGGCAAGAACGTCGCCCCCGCCGTGCTCGAGGATCGCCTGCGCGCCAACTGGCTCGTGAGCCAGTGCATGGTCGTGGGCGATGCGCAGCCCTTCATCGCCGCGCTCGTGACGATCGATCCCGAGTCCTTCCCGGGCTGGCTCAAGCAGGCGGGCAAGCCGGAGGGCTCGACCATCGCATCGATGACCAACGACCCTGATCTCGTCGCAGAGATCCAGAAGGCCGTCGACGAGGCCAACAAGGCGGTGTCCAATGCCGAGGCCATCAAGAAGTTCACTATCCTTCAAGAGGACTGGACAGAAGAGGGCGGTCAGTTGACGCCGTCGATGAAGCTGAAGCGCAACGTCGTGATGAAGGAGTACGCATCCGAGGTCGACGCTCTCTACGCATAACGCAGGCCCTGGCCTCGCGTCACGTCCGTGATGGCGTGACGCGAGGCCTTGGCTTTGCCGGGGTCGTGCTCGTCTCACTCGCCACCGGCGACACGCCCGTGGCGACGATGCAGATCGCGCTCGTCGCGCTCATCGCCGTACTCGCCCAACTCGGCACGATTCCGGCGCGCCCAGTGTGGCTGCGCTACGCCGTGCTCATCGCCGAGGCAGCGGCCATCGCCTTCGTCGTCGTGACCTCCGCACCCGGGGACCGCCCGTCGATCGTCTACCTCGCCGTCCCGCCCATCGTGTGCGCCTTCGCGATGGGCGCCGCCGGACTGGCATCGGCCATCGTGGTCGAGGCACTGGTGCTCATCGTCGGCACCGTGCTGCGTGTCCGCGAGGACCTGCCCACGGGCGTGGTCGATCTCATCGTCGTGCTCGCGCTGGGTGCAGCCCTCGGACTGGGCGCGGTGCTCACCAGCCACCTGCGCGAACGCATAGCGCCCGAGAGCACCGACTACGACTCGGCACGTCGTCTGCTCATGTCCCTGCGCGACGTCGCACGCCAGCTCCCCGGCGGTCTGGAGGAGTCGGCGCTCGCTCAGGCGGCACTCGCCCGCTTCGGCAGCGCGCTCCCCCACGACCGCGCGGAGGTGATGATGCGCGCCGACGGCGGCCGACTCCTCACGATCGCGCGCAATCCGGAGGACTCCGCAGGGTGGTCCCCGTCGCTTGCCTCGGGCCTCTGGGGCCAGGCGTGGGAGACAGGTGTCGCGGTCCAGCGCCTCGGCGCGATGGATGGCCCCGAGCTAGGGACGTCGCGCGCCTGCGCCGTCATCCCCCTTCGGCTCGGTGACGAGCGCATCGGCCTCGTGGGCATCGAACGCTCCGGGGGCCTGTGGCCGATCGAGGCGCTCACCGAGGCGCAGGCCATGGCAGATGAGGCGGCGCTGCGCCTGGACACCGCCCGCATCTTCGACGAGGTGCGCGACCTCGCGACTCTGGAGGAGCGACGCCGCCTCGCGCGCGAGATCCACGACGGGATCGCGCAGGAGGTCGCCGGTCTCGGCTTCCTTGTCGACGACGCACTCGCTTCGCGGCCCGACACCGGCACGCGCGAGAGCCTGCAGCGCATCCGCGATGAGCTCACGCGCATCGTCACCGAGCTGCGCCTGTCCATCTATGACCTGCGCACCGAGGTCGGCGCGGGCATCGGCGAGGCTCTCTCCTCGCATGTGCGGGCCGTGGGCGCCGAGGCCGGCCTCACGGTGCACCTGGTGCTGGATGAGGACCCCACGCGGTTGCCGCCGGGAGTCGCGCCAGAGATCCTGCGCATCGCGCAGGAGGCGGTGGCCAATGCCCGTCGCCACGCCCAGGCGCGCACCCTGTGGGTGACCTACCGCGTCACCGACGGCAGTGCCTTCCTGCGCGTGGCCGACGACGGACGCGGCATCACCGAGGGCCGCGCACGCCCCGACAGCTTCGGCATGCAGATCATGCGGGAGCGTGCGACGCGGATCGGGGCCAGCCTGACGGTCAAGCGCCGCAGCCCCCAGGGCACTGTGGTGGAGTTGTCCCTGCAGGCGACCGGTCTCGAGGAGGAGGGCACATGACGATCACCGTGCTCCTCGTCGACGACCACGAGCTCATCCGCGAGGGGCTTCGCCGCGCACTCGAGCGCGAACCCGACGTCGAGGTGGTCGCAGAGGCGGCCAGCGTCTCCGAGGGTGTCGCTATGGGCCGCAAGTCCGAGCCCACCGTCGCCATCGTCGACCTGCGCCTCCCCGACGGCAACGGCCTCGACGTCGTACGCGCCCTGCGTGCCCAGTCGAGCGACATGGGCATCGTCGTGCTCACGATGTACGCCGGTGACAACCAACTCTTCGATGCCCTCGAAGCAGGTGCGAGTGCCTTCGTGCCCAAGAGCGCCCCCGCCGAGGAGATCGTGGCGGCAGCGCGGCATGCGGCGAGCTCACCGCACTCCTTCACCTCCGCGGATCTCGCCGACGCGCTCAAGCGGCGTACCTCACCGCAGGGTCCGCAGTTGTCACCACGCGAACGCGAGGTGCTGCAGTTGCTGGCCGACGGTCTCGGCGTCTCGCAGATCTCGCGTCAGCTCTTCATCTCGGACTCCACGACCAAGACGCACATCTCCAAGCTCTACGACAAGCTCGGTGCCGGCAATCGCGCACAGGCGCTCATGACCGCGCTCCGGCTGGGCCTGCTCGAAGCCCCCGACGACACACCGTGATGATGACGCGGATCCGCGGGAGCGTGATCGCCCTCATCGTCACCTGGGTTGCCAGCAGGCTTCTGCTGATCGGCACGCTCACCGGCGTGGTGCCCTACCCAGACGGTCCGTCGGTGATCAACGACGTCAAGCTCTACGCCGAGTGGTCCAGCCTGCTCGTCACCGGTCGATTCCCCATCGGCGACGACATGTGGCAGTACCCGCCCGGGGCGGGGATCGTCTTCGCGCTCGCCGCACTGCTGGGATCCAATCCGGTGGCGGCCTTTGCGGGCATCGCCCTGGCCTGCGACCTCGCGACGATGGTGGTGCTCGCCATCGCCGGTCGGCGGCGACGTGTAGGACTCAACGCCGCCTGGGCCTGGGTCATCGGTGCCCTCCTCGTCGGGCCGGTGTGGCTCGCCCGCTTCGACGTCGTGCCGACGCTGGCCGCGGTGGTCGCACTCGTGCTCATCGCGCGTCCGGTGTGGAGTGGTGCTGCGGCTGCCGCGGGCACGCTGCTCAAGGTCTGGCCCGGGATCATGCTCATCGCACTGCCGCGGCGTTCACTGCCCAAGGGCATCCTCGGCTTCGTCGCCATGTCGGCGGCCATCCTCATCG
>CAJBMR010000134.1 GCA_903954205.1 uncultured bacterium
CGTCGTCTCCTGCTGCACGGGACCGAGGACATCGACGTGCCCGTGTCGCAGAGTGAGGCCTACCTCGCACACCTGCACGCGCATGGAGTCGATGCCGATCTCACGCTCATCCCTGGCGACACGCACTACGAGATCCTCGATCCCACCTCGCAGGTGTCGGCCCTGCGCCGCGAGGCGCTCACCCGCGCACTGCTGCCCTGAGGACTCAGGCGACGGGCTGCATTGCCGAGCATGGCTGCGGGGGAACACAATGGCCCCATGCCCGGCGACGCGAGCGATGCCCAGCGAGACGGCGGAGCCGCCCCTGTCGGGCTGTCCCGGGTGGTCCCCGGAAAGGCAACGCCCCGCGGCGCATACCCCCACGTCAAGGTCGTCGGCGATCTGGTGTGGGTGTCGGGCACGAGCAGTCGCCGTGCCGATGATTCCTTCGCCGGCGTCGATGTGGCTGCAGACGGCAGCGTGCATCTGGACATCCGCGAGCAGACTCGCGCCGTCATCGACAACATCGCCGACATCCTCGGCTCGGTCGGCTGCGACCTCACCGATCTCGTGCAGGTGACGAGCTACCTCGTCGACATGGGCGACTTCGCCGGCTACAACGAGGTGTACGCGGAGTACTTCGACCACACCGGCCCGACCCGCACCACCGTTGCCGTGCGCGAGTTGCCGCATCCGCACCTGCTCATCGAGATCCAGGCGGTGGCCCACCGCCGCACCGGAAGGGGATAGCCATGTCCGATGTGACCAAGACCCTCAACTTCAATGCCTGGGTCGATGAGCACGGTCCCAGCCTGAAGCCACCCGTGGCCAACAAGGAGATGTTCCCCGGCCACGAGGACTTCATCGTCATGGTGGTGGGGGGTCCCAACCAGCGCACCGACTTCCACGTCGATCCCTACGAGGAGGTCTTCTATCAGGTGCGCGGCAACATGCACGTCAACGTGATGACCGCGGATGGCCCGGCGCGCGTGGACATCCGCGAGGGCGAGATGTGGGTGCTGCCCCGCAACCTCCCGCACTCGCCGCAGCGGCCCGAGGCCGGGTCGATCGGGCTGGTCTTCGAGCGTCCACGCGAGGAGGGCACCCTCGAGAAGTTCCAGTGGTACTGCCCCGAGTGCAGCGGCGTGGTGCACGAGGTCGAGTTGCAGGTGCGCGACATCACCGCCGACCTGCCGCCGATCTTTGAGGCCTTTTACGCCGACGAGTCAGCGCGGACCTGCCCGTCGTGCGGGCACCTTCATCCCGGCAAGGGCTGATCTTGCCCGTCATCGACGTCCACTCCCACGACGTACCGCGCGGCTGGCCCGATCTCGCCGAAGCGACGGGCGGCCCGGGGCCGTGGCCGAGCCTGCGGCTCGACAGCGAGCGCGACGCGATGATCATGCTCGGCGACCGGGAGTTTCGTCGCATCACCGACCAATGCTGGGATCCCGAAGTCCGGGCTGCCGACATGGATGCCGATGGAGTCGACGCACAGGTGGTGTCGCCCACTCCCGTCTTCTTCTCCTATGACCGCAGCCCCGCCGAGGCGGCAGCAGTCGCGCGCATCTTCAATGACCTCACGCTGGAGATCTGCGCGGAGCTGCCCGAGCGCCTCATCCCCTTCTGCCAGGTGCCACTCCAGGACGTCGACGCCGCATGCACGGAGCTCGAGCGCTCAATCGCCGCCGGCCATCGGGGCGTGGAGATCGGCAATCACGTGGGCGATCGCGACATCGACGACCCGGGCACCGTCGAGTTCCTGCAGCACTGCGCCTCGCTGGGTGTCCCCGTCTTTGTCCATCCGTGGGATATGGCCGCCAGCCCGCGCACCGCACGCTGGATGGCCCAGTGGCTTGTCGGCATGCCGGCCGAGACGCACCTGTCGATCCTCGCCCTGATCCTGGGTGGCGCCTTCGATCGCATCGACCCGTCTCTGCGCATCTGCTTCGCGCACGGCGGCGGGTCATTTCCCTACTGGCTGGGCAGGCTGGAGAACGCCTGGCACCAGCGACCCGATGTCGTCGGCGTCTCGGCCCAGCCGCCGTCGGCGTACCTCGACCGGTTCTCCGTAGACTCGGTCGTCTTCGACGAGCGCGCGCTGCGGCTGCTCGTCGACACCATGGGGCCTGAGCGCGTGATGCTCGGCTCGGACTATCCCTACCCGCTGGGTGAGCGCCCCGCTGGCGCGGTCGTGCGCAGTGCGAGTTTCCTCGACGCGCACGACAGGGCACTCATCCTCGGTGGCAACGCCGAGTCCTTCCTCAACCTCAAGACCCCGCCACTTCGGGAGGCCGCATCATGACCGAGCGCGTCGCGATCGTAGGAGCCGGTCTCACCGGCGCTCTCCTGGCCACGATGCTGGGCCAGCGCGGTTACGACGTCGCCGTCTACGAGAGGCGACCCGACCCGCGACAGGCCGGTGTCGAGCGCGGACGCAGCATCAATCTCGCTATCTCCACGCGGGGTCTCTCCGCACTCCAGCAGGTGGGCCTCGAGGAGGAGGTCCAGGCCCGCGGACTGCTCATGCGGGGCCGCATGATCCACGCGGTCACGGGCGAGGAGGAGTTCCAGCCCTACAGCGCCGACGGAGACCGGGGCATCAACTCGATCAGCCGGGGTGAGCTCAACGCCCTGCTGCTCGATGCAGCGGAGCGCCTTCCCGGGGTGAGCCTGCACTTCGAGCACCGGCTCACCGCCCTCGACATCGATGCCTGCACGATGTCCTTCGCCTCACCCGAAGGCTCCGTGGACGTGACCGCTGCAACCATCATCGGCGCCGACGGTGCCTTCAGCGTCGTCCGCCGCGCAATGCAGGGCCGGGTGGGCTTCGACTTTTCGCAGGACTACCTGAGCCACAGTTACCGCGAGCTCACGATCCCGCCGGTCGATGGCGACTTCGCACTCGATCCGGGCGCGTTGCACATCTGGCCCCGAGGTGCGTCGATGATGATCGCACTGCCCAATCTCGACAAGTCCTTCACCGCGACGCTCTTCTGGCCGCGCACAGGACCGGGATCCTTCGAGGAGATCGCGACTCCCGAGCAGGCGCGCCGCTACTTCGACGACAACTACCCCGACGCCTCCGAGCTCATGCCGGATCTCGAGGAGGACTACCGACTCAACCCCGTCGGCTCACTGCTCACCGTGCGCTGCTCGCCGTGGAATGCCGGCCGCGTGGCCCTCATCGGCGATGCCGCCCATGCGATCTGCCCGTTCTACGGCCAGGGGGCCAATGCCGGCTTCGAGGACTGCATTGAGCTTGTCGCGCAATTGGAGCTTCACGCCGGCAACTGGGAGCCGGCACTCGACGCCTACGCGCGGATTCGCAAGCCCCAGGGCGATGCCATCGCCGATCTCGCACTGCACAACTTCATCGAGATGCGTGACTCCGTGAACTCCCTGTCCTACCGGGCCCTCCACAGCACCGAATTGCTGCTGCATCGAGCGCTGGGGGATCGCTACAAGACCCGCTACGAAATGGTGAGTTTCAGCACCATCCCCTACGCGCAGATCGAGCCGACCCTGCGCAGGCAGCGCACGATCGCCGGTGTCGCGACTGCCGTGGGCGTTGCCGGACTGGCCTACCTTGGATTCGCCGCGCGGCGCAGGTAGTCGCTAGAGCGCTGCGTCGGGGTCGAAGGAGTATCCGAAGCCCTTGCGGGTGACTATGCACTCACCGAGCCCGGTCGGCTCGAGGATGATGCGCAGGCGCCGGATGTACTCCGTCACGGAGCCCTCCGTGCGCCACGACGATCCCCAGACCGCGCGCAGGAGCGCATCGCGGCTGAAGACGGTCCCCGGATGCGCGGCAAGGTGGTGGAGCAGCGTGAACTCACGGGCGGACATGCGCACGGGCACCTCGTCGACAAGGACGAGTCGGCGGCGCGCATCGATGCGCAGGCGGCCGATCTCGACGTCGCTCAGATCCGTGGCGGGTGCGGGCTGCGGAGCGAGGGCACGAGGGTCAAGGACGACGATGTCGTACTCCATCGCCTCGATCGGGAGCCGCCCCATGGAGTCAGAGTGGTCGCGCACGTCGACGCGGTATCCCGCGCCGCCGAGGACCCCCATGAGCCCAGCCATCTGCTCGCCCGGACCGCTCCCGAGCACGAGCACGCGCGCCTCGAACCCCCCGATAGACATGGATCCCCCCGAATCCCTAGCGGCACCTCCCCCGTGGCGGCGCCTGACACATCGTGGCACAGTCGGCCGACATTGGCCCCGCCATCGACAAGGATGCGAGTCGATGGCCCGGCTAGAGCCCCAACTCCGCCCGCGCCGCATCGAAGGCGGCCGCCGGGTCAAGGACATCGAGCAGGATGCTGCGCATGCCTACGGCGAGGCCGCCTTCCACATAGGACGGGTTGTCGTCGATAAAGACGATCTCCTCGGGCGGCAGGCCCAGCAACTCGGCAGAGAGCAGGTACGGGCGCGGATCAGGCTTGCGGATCCCGAGTTCGGAGGAGTCCACCAGCACCGGGAAATCGGCGAACCACGACTGAGACTCCACCCAGTCGCGGCCCTGGAAGTCCATGAGCTCATTGGTGAGGATGCCCAGCGCCCTCCCGGCAGCCTTGCACTCCTCGACAAGCGCGAGGGCTTCGGCCCGCACGGGCTCCACCCCGGGCTGCTGGAACATTGCGCGCATGAGGTGCGGGTGCCCATCGAGCGGGGCGCCATTGGCCACCGCGGTGTCCGCGAAGGTCAGCCAGTACTCCCGCTCGGTGATCTCGCCTCGCCGATACCGCTCCCACGTCTCATCGGGGGCGGTCCATTCGAGCGGCCCGCGTCCGACCACCGTGCCAGCCGGCAGGCCGCGCAGTCGCTCATAGTCGTCGGCGACCTCCCAGGCGGACTTGAAGAACACGACTCCGACATCGAGCAGCAGCGCCCGCGCGTGATTCATGGGCCTATCCTGCCGATCCGTCACCGGTACGCCGAGCCAACCAGTCCGCGAAGCGGAACGATCAGGCCCTCAGCTCCTCGAGCGCGGCGATGGCATCCAGCGACTCGGGGTTGGCCAGCGCATCGCGATTGCGCACCGGGCGGCCATTGACCGTGTCGGCGACCGCGATCTCAGCGAGTTTGCCCGTGAGCGTGCGCGGCAATTCACGCACCTGAGCCACCACGGCGGGCACATGACGCGGGGACCCGCGCTCGCGCAGGGTGCTGCGGATTCGCGCGCGCAGGTCGTCGTCGAGCGCGATGCCGGGGGCGAGCACCACCAGGAGCACCATGCGCGTGTCTCCATCCCACGCCTGGGCGAAGGCGAGAGCGTCGACGACCCCGGGCACGTGCTCTAGGGCGGCGTAGATCTCACCCGTGCCGATGCGCACCCCGGCGACGTTCAGCGTGGCATCCGAGCGGCCGTGGATGATGAAGCCGCCGTTGTCGGTGCGCGAGGTGAGGTCGCCGTGTGTCCAGACACCGGGGAAGCGGGCGAAGTAGGTCTCGTGCAGCCGCGTGCCGTCATCACCCCAGATGCCCAGAGGCACGGTCGGGAAGGTGTTGCGGCAGACGAGCTCACCCGGGGTGTCGTCGGTCGTGGGGTTGCCCTCGTCGTCGTAGACGACCACGTCCATGCCCAGGGCCGCGCGCGTGATCTCGCCCGGCCACACCGGCAGGGTGGGCGACGCCGCGAGGAAGCAGCCCACGAGATCCGTGCCTCCCGAGATGGGCTGCGGCATGACAGCATCGCCGAGTTCGTCGACAAGCCAGCGGGCCGTCGCTTCCGTGAGCGGAGATCCCGTCACGAGCACCATGCGCAGGTGCTCGAGGTCGCGGTCGTCGCGGAGTCCGCGTCCCTCGGAGCGCATGGAGTCGAGTAGTCGTGCACCGAGTCCGAGGTGGGTGAGGTCAGCGGTGTCGGCGAGCGCGAAGAGTGCGTCCGCCGCGGGATAGGTCGGCGCCCCGTCATGCAGGACCAGCGTGGCGCCCGTGGCAAGGACCGAGATGGCCCAGTTCCACATCATCCAGCCGGTGGTCGTGTAGAAGCACACGCGATCACCCGGGCCGAAGTCACCGTGCAGCCCTCCCTCGACCAGGTGCTTGACCAGCACGCCCCCCGCGCGGTGCACCAGGCACTTGGGCTTGCCGGTGGTGCCGGAGGAGAAGAGGACGTACGCCGGGTGGTCGAAGGGAAGCACCTCAGCCTGCAGGGCCAGCCCGACAGGGGCGGCTTCGCCGCCCCGCCGGTCCGCGCCGCGATGACGCCGTTGCGCATCGGCGAGCAGGTCCACCTGGAGTAGCCGATCGCTCCCGGCGACGCAGCGCGCCGCGATTCCCGCCACGTCGACCACGTCGGGGTCGATCGGGCTCATGGGGTCGTCGGTGCCTGGGACGACGAGCACCGCTCGCACGCTCGGCAACTCACGCACGAGTTCCACCAGGTGGTCGCGTCGTTCATGGCGCTTGCCCGCCCACAGATACGACGTCGTGCCGACGAGGACGATGGGATCGAGTTGACCGAAGCGATCGACGATGGCCGGCACGCCGAACTCCGGTGCGGCGCTCGTCATCACCGCTCCCACGGCCAGGCCCGCGAGTGTGACGACGAGGGCGTCGATCCCCACGGGCAGCACGAGCGCGACACGATCACCCGGCGCGACTCCGCGGGCACGCAGCGCTGCGGCAGTGGCAGCCACCCGCTCGAGGAGCTCCTCGCGCGTGAGTGAGGTGACGACACCGATGCCGCCCTGCCGGCCTGTCATCTCCGCGGTCTGGACGACGATGGGCAGGCCCGCGGCGTCACGTTCGGGCACGGGACGCAGGTAGGTGTCGACGATGTTGAGCGTCGCGTCAGGGAAGAACCTGGCATCGGGCAGCGTGGTGGGCTCCGCCGCCACCGCTCCTCGCGAGCCCACGACCTCGAAGTGATCCCACACGAGCGACCAGAAGGCATCCGGCTCCGCGATCGACCAGGCATGCAGGTCGGCGTACGCGGTGAGATCCCGACCAGCCCGGGAGCTCGCCGCCGCGGCGAAGGCGGCCATGCGCGTGGCTGCACCC
>CAJBMR010000135.1 GCA_903954205.1 uncultured bacterium
CACACGCCCATGCGCCCGCGAGGTCCCAGTTGCCGCTGTGGCTGCTCACCATGATGGCGCCCTTGCCCGCGGCGACCGCTGCGTCGAGATCCTCAAGCCCCTCGATCAGGTCGAAGGACTCGCGCAGGTGCTCAGGACTCCACGCGGGCAGGCGGAAGGCCTCGCTCCAGTAGCGCATGTAGCGGCGTACGCCCTCATGCGTCGTGGCCTCGAGAGTGGAGGACCGTGCGTCTGGAATCACGCGTGCCAGGTTGGCGCGCAGTTGGCGTACGCCGACCCCGTTCTTGCGGTAGGTCCGATCGGCAACGGCCCGGAAGGCACGGTCGACGAGCGGCTCGGGCATGCGCTTGATGGCGGCCCAGCCCACCCCGAATCCCACATCCGAGACGGTGTCGGACAGGCTCACTCGGCAGCCTCGCGAGGCGCCTTCAACTGCCGACGCACGACGACAATGCGCTGCACGACCGTGACCACGCTCAGGACGGCAAGGATGCCCAGTGCGATCGGGAGCACATAGGGCACACCGAGGCCCGCGAGCAGGGCGGCGAGCAACACGACGATGAGACGCTCTGCTCGCTCAGCGATACCCACGTTGGCCGTGGCACCCACAGCCTCGGCACGAGCCTTGGCGTAGGAGATCACCTGGCCGCCGACAAGGCAGGTGAGTGCGGCGGCGGTAGTCCACGGATTGCCGGTGGCGGCAGCCCACAGGACGAGTGCACCGAAGACGCACCCGTCGGCGACCCGATCGAGTGTCGCGTCGAGGAAGTTGCCCCAGGGTCCTGCCCGGCCGGAGAGCCGCGCCATGGTGCCATCGAGGAGGTCCGCGATGACGGAAAGGCCGATGATGAGGACGCCGGGCACGAAGTCGCCGCGTGGGAAGAAGACGAGTGCGGCCGTGCAGGTGATGAGGGTCCCGACGACCGTCACGGCATCGGGAGAGACGTGGAGCTTCAGGAGCAGCCGTGCGATGGGCTCGAGGACGGCTGTCGAGACCTTGCGCGCCGCCGGGTTGTTGAGCACGGACACTCCTCGGCTGTGCGCTCCATAGCGCCTTGACGCACTGACGGCGTCTGCCGGCCATTCCGGCGCTCTCATCGTACGGCCTGGGACCTGCAGACAGGGGCGGCGTACGGCGTGGAGCTGGGAGGTGGGGATCGGGGGGTCGTGGATACTGCGCAGGGTCTGAGGAGGACTCTGTGACCATGACCGCTCCGATCGAGCCGGCACGGATCCGCAACGTCGTGCTGGTCGGGCCGCGCGATGCGGGCAAGACGACCCTGGTGGAGCAGCTTGCACTCGCGACGGGAGCACTCACGCGGTCCGGCTCGGTCGAGGAGGGCACTACGCTCTCGGAAACCGAAGATGCGCTGAGCCTGGTGTCCGTGGAGTGGCAGGGAGTGCGCATCAACCTCCTCGATACCCCCGGCGAGGCGGATGTCGAGAGCGAGGTGCGCGCCGGACTGCGCGCCGCCGACGCGGCGCTCTTCGTGGTTTCTGCGGACGAGGGTGTCGATGCCGCCACCGCGATGCTGTGGGACGAGTGCGCCGCAGTGAGCATGCCGCGGGCCATTGTCGTCACCAAGGCGGACCGGGATCGAGCGGATGTCGAGGCCACGGTCGAGGAGTGCCAGCTCGCACTCGGCTCCGACGGCGGCGTCCTGCCGGTCCAACTGCCCCTCCTCAGCGACGACGAGCAGTTGGCGGGAATCCTCGACCTGGTCTCCCAGCGCATCCTCGACTATTCCGGCGGTGTACGCGTCGAGCGCGAGCCGGATCCGCAGCATGTCGACTTCATCGCCGATGCACGTGCGGCCCTGCTCGTGGCGATCATCGCCGGGACGGAGGATGACACGCTCGTCGGCAGCTTCCTAGGGGGTGGGGAGATCCCCGCGGAGTCCTTGGCTGCGAGCCTGGACCGGGCTGTCGCGCGGGGGCAGATCCACCCCGTGGTCGTCACCGCGACGACCCCATTGGGCTTCGGGTCGCTCGAACTCCTTCAGGTGATCACGCGGGAATTCCCCTCGCCCCTCGAGAGTCCGCTGCCCGTAGTGACGGCTTCGGACGGCAGCCCGCGCGTCCCCCTGACCTGCGAACCCACGGGGCCGCTGTGCGTCGAGGTGGTGCGCACCTCGGATGACGCCGACGGTGGTCGAGTGTCTCTGGTGCGCGTCTACTCGGGCACGCTTCATGCCGACGCGACCGTGCACGTGGCGGGACATGACCGACGCGATCAGGCAGGCGTCGAGCGCACGCGCGAAGAGCATGTGGGTCGGATTGTCAGCGCGCCCACTCCCGTGACGGCCCTGGGAGCAGGCGATATCGGGCTTGTCACCGGACTCCCCCATGTGGTCGTCGGGGACACGCTGTCGTCACGTGAGCTGCCGCTGCTACTTGAGCCCCAGGTCAGGCCCGGCGGGACGGCCAAGCCGCCCCTGTCGGGCTCCCCCGGACGTGATGGGCAGGGACTGGATGCGACCTAGGTCAGGTCGGCCAGGGCCCTGCGTCGCGGCCAGTCTCGCGCGCACCCAGGTCGCCCTCTGCCGGACCTGAGTGACGGATGACCCATTCCTGGGGCTCCAGCGGGCGGTAGCGGTGCTCTGCTCCGCTCACGATCATCACGTCACCCGCGGTGATCTCGACCGTGCATTCGCCCTGCGG
>CAJBMR010000136.1 GCA_903954205.1 uncultured bacterium
CTGCTCAGCCCCGGTTCCGTCGTCGACCTCGTCCTGGCTTCCGGGGACACCGGCGCTCGCATCGTCGCGGAGGGCGTACAGGTGGTCACGGTCCCCCGGATATCCACATCGGCGGGCCTCGGACGCGACTCACGCATCGCCGGTAGTCTCATCGTCGTCGCGACGGACCGCCGCACAGCGGTCGCGCTCGCTGCCGCGGGCACGCAGCCCGGCCTAGGGGTCGTCCTGCGCTGACATGCGGTGCATCGGTCCAGGGCAACGAGATCGGGAGGAACACCCGCATGATCAAGGGATTCAAGGAATTCGTCTTCCGCGGCAACGTCATCGACCTCGCGGTGGCCGTGGCCGTCGGCACCGCCCTCGCCGCCCTCGTCGCGGCCGTGACCCAGGCGCTCATCGAGCCGATCGTCGGCTGGATCCTCAGTCTCCTTGGCGGATCCGATGGCATCGGCGGCACCATCACCTTGTCGCAGGGCTACGAGCTCAACTTCGCGCTCCTCATCGGCGCGGTGATCACCTTCTTCGTCACGCTCGCGGCGCTCTACCTCTTCTTCGTCGCACCGATGAATAGGTACCGGACGATGACGGGGCAGGGAGGCGTCGACACGCGGCCCCCCGACGTCCAGTTGCTCGAGGAGATCCGCGACCTGCTCAAGCAGCAGGCCAATGGCACCAAGTCTGCGGACTGAGGGCTGCGGCGCTGGCGCCGCCTAAGACACGCGCTCGCAGTAGGCGTCGTAGAGCTGGGCGAAGATGAGCGGGGGTACTAGCGGGAGCTCCCGGATTCGCACGCCCGTGGCATCAGCCACGGCATTGGCGATCGCAGGGGCGACCGGATCGATAGGCGACTCCGCGCAGCCCTTGGCTCCGAACGGTCCGACGGAGTCCACATCATCGGCGAAGTACACCTGGATCGGTGGCACGTCGGCGAAGTTGGGGATCCGATACATGCGGATGCCCGGATTCAGCACCGTCCCCTGGTCATCCATCTGCCACCACTCGGTCATGGCGAAGCCGATGCCCATGGCCACGCCACCTTCGACCTGACCGCGCAGCTGCTGCGGGTTAATGACGGTGCCCGCATCGACGGCATGCGACACCTGTAGCAGGCGGATCTCGCCGGTGACGCTGTTGACCGCCGCGCGCACGCCGGTGACATTGAAGCCGACGCTCACAGGCGACCCGTATGCCTTGCGGGCCTGACTCAGCGCAACCCCCTCCGCATCGGCCCTTTGCCAGAGCTCGGCCAGCGTGATCTGCTGGCCGTCGGAGACGACCGAATCATCGAGCAACTCGACAGATGAGCCCTCGCCGAAGAGCCGCTCGGCGTACTCAAGGAGGCGGGCGCGAAGCCCCTGCGCCGCAAAGGTGACTGCTCGACCCGCCACGAAGAGCCCGGTCTGCGCGAAGGCACCCGTGTCCCAGCCCGACTCAGCCGTGTCGCCGTAGCGGATCGCCACGCGGTTCATCGACGTGCCCAGGGAGGCCGCCGCAAACTGCACGTGGCTGGTCGTCGTGCCATTGCCGAACTCGCAGGTGCCCACGCGCACGAGGTAGGTGCCATCGGGCAGCAGCTCGACGCTGGCCTCCGATCGATGCTCGGTGGGCGGCGACGTGTCGTACATCGACATGGCGTAGCCGATTCCCGTCGACCACTCGGGCCCCTCGGGCGCAGGAAGCGAAGGTCCTGACTCGATGGCACTCTGCACCATGTCCAGGCACTGGTCGAGCCCGTAGCTACCCAGGCACTCGTCGATCGGCGCACCCCCGACGGCGAGGTTGTCGCCTGGCTGCACGGCGTTGCGGCGACGGAACTCAAGAGGTGTCAGGCCGAGGAGGCCGGCGAGTTCGTCGATCGCCGACTCCATCGCAAACGTCGGCTGGGCGGCTCCATAGCCGCGTATTGCGCCTGCCGGGACCGTGTGGGTGTAGACCGCGCGTCCACTGAAGCGCTTGTTGCGGCAGCGGTACCACGCCAGTGCGGCCGAACTCGCGCCCAGCGTCTCACCGCCATGGTTGCCGTAGGCGCCGGTGTTGGAGGTGACGTCAATCGCCATCGCCGTGAGCTCGCCATCCTTCGTGGCACCTAGCGCGACCTCGATGATCATCGGATGACGCGACGTACCCCCGGTGAACTCCTCCTCACGAGTCCACTCCCACTGCACCGGGATGCGCAGGTCGAGAGCGGCAAGGACGCACAGATCCTCGGTGAGCATCTCCTGCTTGCTGCCGAAGCCTCCCCCGACGCGTCCCGTGAAGACGTGCACGAGGTCCCGCCGGATGCCGAAGACATAGGAGATCTTTTCCTTGCAGATGAACGGCGCCTGCGAGCTAGTGCGCACGTGCAGGACTCCGTCCTCGTCGACCCATGCGACGCTGCCATGGGTCTCGAGCTGGGCATGCGACTGCCGAGGCGTGCGGTAGGTCGCGCGATGCACGGTGTCGGCCGAGGCCAGGGCCTCGTCGACATCGCCGCGGCCGAAGGTCATGTCGATGAGGAGGTTCTTCTCCGGCTTGGTTATCCAGGCGTCCTCACTGCGGTCATGCACGTGTGGGGCACCGGGGAGCATCGCCTCTTCGATATCAAGGACGGCGGGGAGCACCTCCCATTCGATGACCACCTGGCGACAGCCCTCCTCCGCCGCCGCGACCGTGTCACCCACCACCGCCACCATGCGCTGGCCCTTGAAGCGGGCCACCTGGTCGAGCACGAGGGTGTCGTCGGGTTCGACAAGATGGTTCTCGTGCAGCGCCGTGGTGAACCTCTTGCGGGGCACGTCTTCCCACGTGTAGACCGCGAGCACTCCGGGCACGGCTCGAGCCGCAGACGTGTCGATGCGGACCGCTCGAGCATGCGAGTGCGGTGAGCGCACCACCTTGATATGAGCGGTGCCTGTCGGCACCTCGTCGAGGGTGTAGTGCACCGATCCTGTGACGACACCGTGGCCTTGGAGAGCTCCCACGCTGGCGCCGATCTCCTTGCCGGGCGAGACATCGGTCTCCACGTGGGCGATCCCGTCGATCGCGTCGTGGATCGCCCGGTAGCCCGTGCACCGACAGAGGCTGCCGCGCAGCGAGGCCGGCAGGTCGGCGCGCTGCTCGTCGTTGAGCGACGCGCACGTCATGATCATGCCGGCCGTGCAGAATCCGCACTGGAATCCGGGCGAATTCAAGAAGGCGTCCTGCATGGGGTGCAGCGAGTCTCCATCCGCAAGCCCCTCGATGGTCGTGACGCTGCGCCCGCGCATCTGCTCCGCGGAGGTGATGCAGCTGTGTACGGGGTGGCCGTCGATCCAGACGGTGCAGGCGCCGCAGTCGCCGCTGTCGCAGCCCTTCTTCACGCCGGTGTGGCCAAGGTCGCGCAAGAAGGTGCGCAGACACTGGCCCGGGGCCGGGGAGCTTGTGAATTCCCGGTCGTTGACGATGAAGGACATCACGCCTCCCCGGCAAGGTCGGCGCGAATGACTTCGGCCAAGTGGTAGGTCATGTGCTTGCGATGTGCGGGACTGCCGTTGGGGTCATCGAAGTAGTCGCCGTCGCGGACTCCGTTGTCGATGGCCGCGCGCAACTCGTCGGCCGTGGGCATCGCGCCGAACCGCAGGATGAACGGGCGCGACGTGGCGGCCGTGATGGTGAGGATGAAGTCGCCCTTGGCCGGATCCGACGTACCGACGAGGAACTCGCTCGACCGACCGTGCTTGGTGAGCGTGAAGCGCTGATAGGAGTAGCGACGCTTAAGTGATTCGATGGGAATATCGATCGCGCGCAGGATCTCGCCGGGCTGCAGGGCATTGACGTGGTTGCCGAGGATGAAGTCGGGGACCGTCATGGTGCGGCGCGCTCCACCGGGCCCCCAGATCTCCAGGGTCGCGTCGAGCGCAGCCGCCATGGTGGTCATGGGCGAGGCGGGCAGCGAGGTGCAGATGTTGCCGCCCACGGTGGCGTTGTTCCAAATCTTGAAGCCAGCGAGGAAGGAATCGACGGCCTCGCGAAGGAAGGGACCCGCCGACCAGTCCGGCGCAGGGGCGAAGTTGTAGAGGTCGACCACGCGACA
>CAJBMR010000137.1 GCA_903954205.1 uncultured bacterium
GGGTTGATCGCGTAGCGGTGCAGGAAGACACCTGTCTTGTCGCGATCGGTCGCGAGGCGGTCCATCTCCGAGGTCTGCTTGACCTTCTCGAGGTACGCCGCGAACTCCGCCGCGGCTTCTGTGCCCGCGGCGAGCTCCGCCGCAAGGTCGGAGTCGACAGCGACGACGAAGAAGGTGGCGCCGTAGAGGGTGTCGGGCCGGGTCGTGAAGACCGTGACCGGCTCGTCGCGACCCTCGATGACGAATTCGACCTCAGCACCGGTGGAGCGGCCGATCCAGTTGCGCTGCATGAGCAGGACCTTCTCGGGCCACTGACCCTCGAGCTGTGCCATGTCGTCGAGCAAGCGGTCGGCGTAGTCGGTGATCTTGAGATACCACTGCGTGAGCTTCTTCTTGGTGACCGCGGTGTCGCAGCGCTCGCACAGTCCCTGCACGACCTGCTCGTTGGCGAGCACGGTCTGGCAGTTGGGGCACCAGTTGACATTGGAGGCCTTGCGATAGGCGAGGCCGCGCTCGTACATCTGCAGGAAGAACCACTGGTTCCAGTGGTAGTACTCCGGGTCGCAGGTATTGAGCACGCGATCCCAGTCGAAGGAGCATGCGTAGCGGCGCATCGACGCCTTCTGCTGCGCGATGTTTTCATAGGTCCACAGACCCGGGTCCTCGCCGCGTCGGATGGCGGCGTTCTCCGCGGGCAGGCCGAAGGCATCCCAGCCGATGGGGTGCATGACATTGAAGCCGCGCTGCACCCAGTAGCGCGCGATGACGTCACCGAGGGCGTAGGCCTCCGCGTGACCCATATGGAGGTCACCCGAGGGGTAGGGGAACATGTCGAGGACGTACTTGGTCGGCCGCGGATCGCCTTCGACGCCGGATCGGAAGGGCTGTAGGTCGTCCCAGACCGGCAGCCACCGGTCCTGGATCACCTCGACGTCGTACGTCTCTCGCGTGTCGTCCATAGCGGGCCGAGCCTACCGATCGGGCTGGCCGGCCCCTGGCGGTGGAGGCGCCTAGATCGTGATGGGCTGGAAGTCCCCCGTGGCCGACAGATCCCGGAAGCGGGGTGCATCACTCGTGAAGTCGGTCTGAGTGAGGTCGATGACGTAGACAGCCGGGTCGTCCAGGGCCCGGTAGGAGTAGCGCAGGTCGGTGAGGTTGGCGATGGTGTCGGCGTAGGTGACCTCGTCGACCGTCGTGTGCCCGGGACCCGGCTCACGCACCACGCCAGCAGGCACGTCGAAGGTGTTGAGCACGTGGAGGGTAAGCATCTCGGCCTCGCGTGCGTCCTTCGGCGTCGTCGCCAGCGTGAGGAGCGCGACAGCGCGCACGAATCGGGACGGGCCCGTGTAGTCGCCGGGCAGTCCGTGCAGCCCCCAACCCACACCGAGCGGCCGGATGTCGATGCCGCCCACCCGCGGACGCACGCGCTGCCCCTCGGGATTCTCGGCCGAGAATCCGACGTAGTTGTTGAGGTTGAGCAGGTGCCATTCAAGGTACGGCGAGTTGGTGCCCACTCCCGTCGGGTTGTCGATCACCATCACGCCCTCGGGGCGGAATTCGATCGCCGCGGATCCGTTGCGATCGTGGACCAGGACGTGGACCGGGGGGATGAA